>JAGQMS010000003.1 GCA_020428535.1 Candidatus Saccharimonadota bacterium | reverse complement strand
CTTTTCCTGTGAGTCTGGCAATAATCTCTTAATTAACTCGTAGATATGCTCTAATCTCAAACGTGTTATTCCGTCAAAATTGCTGATATATTCTTTAAATTCTGTGCTCATAATATATCCTAATACTTACTTAGCAGTTCGGAGATTTCCGACAATAGATTGGAATCTCTATCGATTGATCCAAGGCTATGTTCAGCCTGCTTTATTTCGTTCATTAAAGCTTCTTCTGCACCCGCTAAACCAAGTAGACTAACATAATTGAGCTTGTGATTATCTTCGTCTTTATGCGCATCTTTTCCCGATTCTTCCTTAGTTTGTGTGGCGTCTATAATGTCATCACGAATCTGAAATGCAATACCAAGGTGTCTCGCATATTCATTCAGCAACTCAAGGTCATTCTCACTTGCGCCCCCCATTATCCCACCGTACTGAACCGCAAGTTGAAATAGCACTGACGTCTTTAGCTCGTAGCTTTTTTCGAGCTGGTCCTTGGTCTGGACTCGACCCATAGAAAATAGGTCTAAATACTGGCCTAGCGCGAGGCCATGTTCACCAATAAAGTCTGACGTTAGCTTAACGAGTTTGTTGATCCTGACATCTTCAACATTAGCTAGAATTCTAAAAGCCCTAACCCACAGGCTAGCACTTGCAAGAATTGTTACAGACTCACCAAATACCAAATGCGAAGTTTTTTTACCTCGCCTTAATTTGGCATCATCCATGCACGGCAAATCATCCAACATCAGAGACCCAGCATGTATTAATTCCAGTGCACAAGCTGGGTCTAGAATTCTATCTATATCTTCTCGGTACATTTCGTATACAGCAATGGCTAGGATTGGCCTGATTCTTTTGCCGTCTAATAAGGTCGTATAGCTAAGCGCTGCTTCCAGTGCCTGAACATCAAAAGAATTATTTTTATCTTTGAAATAAGATTCTAGTCGATTGTCGACAATCTTTTTTTTATCTTCTAGATACTTTTTTACATCCTTTGAAACTTTATCAACAACTATCATCTTACTTTCCTCTACGACTATGACATGTCGTGCAACCATCTACTTCGATGTCTGAGTTCGTCCATATTGTTAGGCTTTTAAGTAGACCCATTACATCAGTGTAGCCAATAATATCTGCTATCCTTCTCATGAATGCTGCAGGCTTGCCCGAGATTACAAACCATCCGTACTGCAACACCGCCCATCCTTTCCCGGCTGGAACAATCTGTATCGGACGATGGTCTTTATGAGCTCTTCGTTTTTTATGCTTTAGTCGCCTTTTTATATCCTTAGCAACAAAATCGGCATCCTTAACTGCCGTATATGCTAAACCGCTAAATTTTGTGTCGGCGTTATCACCCATTACATAAATACTGCTCTCTGAGTCCAGGTATTTTCCTACTTTAACTTTGCCTTTCGCTCCAAACTCAAATTGTTGCTTGTTTTCTTGATAAAAAGAATTGACTGCTGCTCCCGCGGTCCATATAACTGTGTGAGTTTCAATTGGGCCAATCGATGTTTCTAGACGACCTAAGCTCTCCTCGTGGACAAGGGTATTAGTTAATACCTTGACTCCGAACTTTGAAAGTCGCTTGGCAGTTTTCTTTGAAGCTTTCTCGCTCATCATCGGTAGAATCCTTGGGGCGGCTTCAACTAACCAAATCTTTAGACTGTTTTTTCTCGAGATACGATGTTTTTTATAAATTGATCTAACGTATCCACCTAGTGCGGCCGCCAACTCAATGCCTGTAGGGCCCGCCCCAACTACCACATAATTAATTTCTGCGTTTGTGGCAGTAGTTACGGATTCGTGGATATGCTTCCGTAAAGCATCTATTTCTTCAGGAGTTTTTATTCCAAACGATAATTTATCAAGACCTTTTATGCCGAAATAAGTCGTCATCGACCCAAGCCCGAAAGCCGCTAAGTCATAGGCTATCTGAAGCCCATCTTTTGTAGTGATAAGTTTATTCTTCTTATCTATAGACTGGGCCTGATCGATAACAATTTCAATATTTTGGCTATCAAGCAACATCCACTCTAGCGGAATTCTTGCAACGCCAGTTTTGTATCCAGTTGCGGCCCTATACATTGCTGGGCTGTATCTAAAATCAGCGCCCGAGTTTATAAGTGTTACGTTTAGATCTTTTCGTTTGCCTAATTTTCTTGCAAGTCGTACACCAGAAAATCCACCCCCAACAATTACAAGTCGTTTCATAGATAAAACTATACGGATCGATCTTGATAACTGCAAGATTTAATAACAATACCTCAAAACGCTTGTGTAAATACTTCTAAAAAGATAGGATTAGAAATATGAGCAACATCAAAGACGAAGTAGGCAAAATCATTGAAGGAGAACTAATCGAAGATGACGCATCGAAGGAATTTTATAGCCACGATGCATCAATGTTTGAAATGGTGCCAGACTTAGTTGTAGCACCGAAAAACGCAGAAGATATCAAGAAACTTGTAAAATTTGTAAACGAGAATAAAGCCGAAAACCCAAATCTTTCACTAACCGTCCGGAGCGGTGGCACATGTATGTCTGGTGGGGCTATTAACGACTCAATAATTTTAGATTTTTCAAAGCATTTCACTGAGATATTTGAGACTACAGCCACATCATCACACGCCCAGCCAGGAGTTTACTATCGAGATTTTGAAAAGTCTACACTCGCAAATAACGCCTTAATGCCAAGCTACCCTGCATCTAGAGATCTATGTACGATCGGAGGCATGGTTGCCAATAACGCCGGAGGAGAAAAGTCGCTTCAATATGGTAAAACTGAAGACTATGTTGAAGAACTGAAAGTAGTACTTGGCGATGGCAATGAATACACCCTGAAAGCCCTTAATAAATCGGAGCTGGATAAGAAGATGTCGCAAGGTGACTATGAAGGGAATATTTACAAAAATTTATTCAACCTTGTCGACGAAAACTACGACGATATCAAGGCCGCAAAACCAGGAGTCAGTAAAGATTCCACAGGGTATCATCTTTGGAATGTCTGGGACAGAGAAAAACAAATTTTTGATATTACTCGTGTTATTACTGGATCTCAGGGTACGCTTGGCATTGTAACCGATATTAAGTTCAAATTAGTTCCAGCGCCTAAACATTCAGGAACTTTAGTTGTATTCCTAAAAACCCTAGATAACCTCGGTGACCTAATTGTGGACGTAATGAAACATAACCCAGCTACGTTTGAGGGATTCGATAACTATACCCTGATGCTAAGTTTCAAATTGTTCTTCTATTTCAGAAAAACTATTGGTTGGGGTAGCATGATCAAACTTGCCATTCAGCTGATACCAGACGCCATCTTACTTCTACGAGGCGTACCTAAAATGGTACTACTCATTGAGTTCAATGGCGAGACTCCTGAAGAAGTTGCCAAGAAGGTTCACGAAATGCGCTTAGACATGAAGAAATATGGGCACGATGCGCTCTTCGAAGAAGACGAAACAGAAGCAAAGAGTCGAAAGTTTTGGATTATGCGCCGCGAGAGTTTCAATCTGCTCCGAAAGAAAGTTAAAGACAAGCATACTGCACCATTTATGGATGATCTAATCGTACCCCCTTCAGTATTGCCAGAGTTTTTGCCAGAAGTCAGAAGAATAATTAACAAATACAAGCTACTCGCTACGATTGCCGGACACTTTGGAGATGGAAACTTCCACATCATCCCGTTGATGAACATAGAAAAGCAAGAAGAAAAGGCTAAGTTAGAGCCGGCAATGCGTGAAATAAATAAACTCGTTCTTGGATACAAAGGTTCACTTTCAGGTGAACACAATGATGGTATGATCCGTGGTCCTTGGTTAAAAGATATGTACGGCGATAGAGTTTTCGGGTACTTCAAACAAGTAAAGCAAATATTCGACCCAAAGAATATATTCAATCCCCACAAGAAAACTGACTCTAGCTGGGATTACAGTATGTCCCACTTAAGAGAAAAGTTCTAGCCAAACATTAAAAATATCCTGGCACGAGCCAGGATATTTTAGATATTAGTATTTTTCTTATTGCAGAATTGGATATTTCTTTACTACTGCCTGTTTTTGCCACCATTTCCCTAGGCCCCAAACTTGATCTGCGTTTGTCGCCATAACGCCGAGCAATGCAACCGCATATACTAGATGATCGTCGAGAACTGGATTCTGCGCAACGGGTAGAACTACCGACCACATCATTACCAGCAATAGAATCGACCCTACCGAGGCAATACGTACCCCAACACCACTTACTAATGCTAGCCCACCGAGAAGTAGTGCCGCCATAAACATGAAGTCTACCCAGTGTTTACCAGCAAGGTTATTGTAAAAACTCTTCATTGGGCCCTTTGCTGCGAATTTAAGAAATCCCACCGTAGGAGATGCCCCTTTGGCGACGGATTTCTCACAAAGTACCTGAACGGTTTCGACTTTAGTTTTAGTGTCTGTTGACCTACATGTCGAGAAACCAAGACCCAACATCTTATCGGCAAAGGCCCAAAGCATTATCAAGCCTATCATAATCCGCACCACAGCCCACACCTTCAACGAAGTACTGTACGCCGTAGAACTATTTTGCTTTTTCTTAGCCATTATTTTTGCTACCCTCCTAGCTTATACTATTAGCTTAAGTATTATTCACTACAGTTATTTTGTCAACGATGGATAATTTATCGAATCAGCAGGTTTTCAGAATTTAGTAATATATTAATACTCACAATGAATCAGTCACACAGTAGTTCTACCCCAAAAATTGTCAATACAATAGTGATAAGCGCAATTCTACTTATCGGTATCTACACTTTCCTGACCACAAAAAATCCAAATAGTTTATCAAGCTCAGTAAATTTGCAGGCATCCAATACTGCCAGTGATACATCAGCATCGGCCGCCAGCTCCTTAACTACAAGCAACCCCTTACAGCAGACGAGCGCTACTCAGAGTAGCCAAGCGTCAAGTTCGAGCGCATATAAAAATGGAAACTATTCAAAGACTGTTAGCTACCAAGTACCCGGTGGCAGTATTAATCAGCTATCTGTGGAGATTTCGCTGTCTGACGACAGTATTACATCGATCAAAGCAAGTGGCCAGTACACTGACAGAGAGTCGAGCTTTTACGTAAGTAGCTTTAATTCGGAAATAGGTGGCGCTGTGAAAGGCAAAAAACTAGATAGCGCATTTGTTGGAAGAGTTGGTGGAGCATCATATACGTCAAGTGCCTTCAATAATATAATTGACTCGATCATCACCGATGCAAAAATCTAGGGTTATTGAATTTGAGTGTTTGGGCACACACTGGTGGATCACGATATTAGACGAAGCGGAGTATTCGCTATTTCTAGAAGAGCAAATATTAAAAATGGTCGAGATATTTGAGTCTAAATACACAAGATTCAAAGAAACGTCTCTTATAGGTTTACTAAATAAAAACAAAAGCCTGCCTAGACCTGGCCCAGAATTGAGGAATATTTTGGTTTCATGCCAAAAATACTTTGAATCAACAGAAGGCCTGTTTAATATAACCGTTGGAAGTGAACTTGAAAAAAGCGGCTACGGCGTAGGCACTGATCTTAGCTCCAAGATTTCAGACAATCCCGAAAATGACATAATCGTATCAAAAGAAAAAATTCAGATATCACGCACAGTTAGGGTCGATCTTGGTGGAATCGGCAAAGGTTGGTTAATAGATAAGTTGTCGAGATATCTTCGCAAAAATATAAAGCAAGGATACGTTATCAATGGTGGAGGAGATATGTTCATTGATTCGACTGAACCTATTCCAATAGCACTCGAGCATCCATTTAACCCAGAAGAGTTTGTTGGTACAGTTGAAGTAAGGGGTGGCTTTGCCTCAAGTTCAACGGTTAAGCGCAGATGGCTTCAAAACAATGTCGAAAGAAATCATATCGTGAACACTTTAGGGAGTGAAAATGAATTTGTGGCTTCGTATGTCAAAGCACCAACCTGCGTTCAAGCAGATGTTATGGCAACTGTATTATTACTCGCTGACGCAAAGTTAAGAGAGAGATTAGCCCGTAAATTCAAGCTAGAATATCTATTAATTAGACAGGATTTATATTATCAAAGTTCTAAAAGTTTCGGCGCCAAACTATTTTAAAAGCCAAATTCTTCGGTATATATTTGTACAAAGCTGACGCCAGACTCTAATAATTGTGACCTCAAATCGTTGATCATGGCTTTAGGACCGCAAATGAAATATAGATATTCATCAAAGCTTTTTGCGTATTCGTGTATTGTTTTCGCGTCCAGATGACCTATGCGATCATTTTGCTGATGAGGTTGCGTTTCTCTACTTAAAATTCTTACGTATTTATCTCCTAAAAGCCTGACAAATACATCGTTGTAAATTGAGGAGTTTCTGTCGGGGACTGAATAAAACAGCCAAGTATTTTTAAAACTAGTTCGGCGCTCGATATGTTTGATAAACGGCGTAATTCCAATCCCGCCAGCAACAAAGATCGTAGGTTTGTTTTGATCCATAACTATCTGTTCCGTAAAGGTTCCATACGGCCCATCTACGAGTATTACTTCACCTTTTTTGAGAGCTGAAAGCTTTTCAGTAAAAGAACCGAAAACTTTATACACCAGCCTGATATTTCCCGTATCTGGGTCATAATCAGCAACCGAGAATGGATGCTCTTCACTCAACAAATGTCTCTGCACGTAGACATATTGACCTGGTCGTATACTGAGCCTTTTTGAAGGCTGATGAAGAGTCAGCATAAATATATTCGATGCCACTTGGGAATTCTCTGCAATATCAAATATTGTCTTGCCAAATCCCAGAAAATATCTAAATCTCAAAACCGTGATTACAATATAGATGAAAATCGTGACGTAAAAATAAAACTGTACAAATGGCAGTTGCATCGACACTCCGGTTTCATGAATGTGCAAGATGCTTAACGGCAAGATTATATAAGTCAGATAGTGGATATACTTCCAGGGTCGATATTTTATCTTACTTCGAACAATTGCTGAAGTAACCCATATCGTAACTAACAGAATAAAAGCTAGCCTACCATAAGTAATGTGCTGTTCAAACTGCGATCCTAGTCTTGGGGTAAGCCAATATGTAAAAACGTTTTCGGCATAGACATATGCCATAAGAAATGGATGCAAGAATACCGCTACAATTCCATATGTCCCCAGCCAACGATGAACTTTTAGGGTCCAAACTAGATCACGGAAATATAAGCCAGCAACTGTTCGCGTGCCCAAAATATACATCCAAAGCAAGGACATAATACCGCTAAATCCGATCACGGATGAGATATACGAGACAATTGCTGGTATATTTTCAGATGCTAATGACCAACTGCTCGGGTGTTTTACGATCCAAATAAAAGGGAGGATAGTAAACACTATCAGCGCAATGAGTATGATTTTTCTGTTTTGCTCTTTGATATATGTTCCTGTTACTACAAAATTTTCTATATCTTTACAACCGCTAGTATCACTCGGCTAG
Source organism: Candidatus Saccharimonadota bacterium (assembly GCA_020428535.1). GTDB lineage: Bacteria > Patescibacteriota > Saccharimonadia > Saccharimonadales > JAGQMS01 > JAGQMS01. The sequence continues at coordinate 62,651 of JAGQMS010000003.1, read as the reverse complement.
CTGAAATATAGCTGATTGCTATGCTTACTTGCAAACAGAGCTAATATCGCCTTCGAAAACCAGAGGCTTGCCAACTAGGCTAGTTTCGCAAAAACGAGCACGCGCGGCGGATTTGTCACTTTCGCTCATGAAGTAAGACGTAAATGTACTCTTGGCACTAAATAAACCACTCCAAAAACTTGGAACCATAGATATCTTTTCTACACGATAACTACCCGCAACCCCCGCAGCAGTAGCAAGTGCATCATATGCTTCTTCCTTGCTCGATACTCCGTCGATAAGCTGATTCTTTAGGGCGCTGTCTACACCGTATGGCAGGGCACCGATTTCGTTTCTGATTTTGTCTGCAGATATATTCCTGTGAGACGAGACTACTTCGACAAATTTCCCGTATTCAGCCTGTACTTGATCGTTCAAGAATGCTTCTTCTTCGGGCGTGATGTCTCTATATGGGTTCCCTAGGTCTTTAGATTTCCCTGCTGTGAAATATTTAAACGTCATTGGCTGAGTTGTTGTTACACCACTGTACCCAACAATGCCCTTGAGAGTAACTAGTGGTCCCATGATCACTCCTATACTACCCGCCTCACTTCCTTGCTCAGCGAGTATCTTGTCTGTAGTCGAAGCTACCCAATATGCTCCAGACGCGCCTGTACCATTAATGTGCGCAAACACTGGCTTTCCGGTATGGGTTTTGTAGTACCCAACCCCATCCGCGATCGCTTTTGAGGCAGTTACCATCCCGCCTGGGCTATCAATTTCCAAGATAACCCCGCTCGCAACATTGTCTTGAGCTAACTTCATCAACTTTTCTTTTACTTGCTCACCATCTGTATAACCTTGCCCAAATATTGAAAGCAGAGGGTCTGCAGAGGAGCCTGAAAGGATAACTCCATTTATCGGCACTGAAACCAGCACATTCCTTGCGTTGGCGTTTCCGTAAACCAAAGACCCATTTACGGATGATGTTTTAGCTCCCGAGCCTGCACTAATAGCTAAAATCACAATTATAAAAACAGTGAATATCGTAGACAGCATTCCAGCTATCATGACTGCAACTGGCAAACCTGTAACAACTGCAAGAAAACTTAGCCAAAAATGTTTTGCTGCGCTCAAAGGTTTCGGATAATTTTGTTCGTTTGAATGATGATTATGCATATGCTTATTGTACTACCCTGGGCTAACAATTCATAAATGATACATCGAGCCTTTCTTGCAACATATCGATAAGCCGTATACGCTATAAACATGTCGCGCAAAACCCCAGAGCATCACGAAGGGTTTCGTTTAAAGAAAAGTTCTTTGCTCCAGCTGATAATCCTTGCTGTAGCTATTTTAATAATAGCTCCTCAATTCAAGCAGTTTGCAGGTAGCTGGAGATTACTAGGCCAGCTAGATATCGGCTGGGTTATTTTGGCTGTATTTGCGATGAGCGTTAGTATTCTTTTCGCAACTTTAGTCTATCTATTCTTGGTACCAGAGAAACTTCCATTCAGACGAACTGCGGCCATTCAGTTGGCAACATATTTTACTAACCGTCTATTGCCGAGTGGTTTGGGCGGGATAGGCTTTAACGCACTTTATCTAGTCAAACAAGCAAAGTTATCAAGAACTGAATCATCTGTCTATGCGACAGCAAACAACCTGATAGGCTTTGTCGCTTTTATGATCTGCATGTGGTCAGCTGCCCTATTTTCAAGTACTGATCTATCACCACATATCCCAATAAAGATAATCTTAATAACAATTGGCTCAGTTGCGCTAATACTCGCAGTCGTATCTGTATTCATAAAGTCAGTGCAGAAAAAAATAATAGATTTCTTAGGACACTTAGTTGCTGTAGTCATCAATATTATCCGCCACCCAAAACGTCTTGTTGCGGCAATATTCAGTAGTATAGGTATCACAATCAGCTACGCCGCTACGCTCTGGCTTTGCTCGAAAAGCGTAGGTATAAATCTCTCCGTTCTGGATTTATTTATCGCTTTTTTGGTGGGTAATACGGCGCTAACAATCAGTCCAACGCCGGGTGGTTTAGGCGCCGTCGAGGCGGCTATAGTTGGGGTTCTTGTAGCGACAAATATTGACCCAGCCCAAGCTTTGGCTGCAGTTGTTTTGTTTCGTCTAATTAGCTACTGGGCACCGATAATTCCTGGTTATATTTCTTTCCGCTGGGCAACGAAGAATGACTACGTCTGAAAAACTATTAAAAACTTATCCGATCATTAGCGAACAAATAGAGTCAGATGAACTCGAGGTTATCTTATGCGAGCTCGAAAAAATCATTGCCCAAGGTCTTGCCGGGGATATCGTCGAGTTTGGTTGTTACTGCGGAACTACATCTTTGTTCTTGCAAAGGATGATTCAAGAGTTGGTACCCAACAAAAAACTTTGGGTTTACGATTCTTTCGATGGTTTGCCAGAAAAAACGAAGGAAGATCAAAGCCCAATCGGAGAGCTATTTGTACGTGGTCAGCTAAGAGCAACAAAGAGTCAATTTATCCAAAATTTTCGCAAAGCTCACCTTACTCTTCCAAGCATAACAAAAAAGTGGTTTCACGAAGTTGAAGAAAGTGAATTGCCAGATAAAATCTGCTTTGCATTTCTTGATGGCGATTACTACATATCTATCCGCTCAAGTCTAAGCTTGGTGATGCCACGAATGGTCAAGGGCGGAATAATTATCATCGATGACTACGACAACCCCAAACTGCCCGGCCCGCAAAAAGCTGTGCAAGATGCTGGTATAGAAATAGGTGCGGTTAAACAGTCGCTCGGTATTTACCGGGTAACTTAGTTGCGGGCATACCTGCACGTACACGTCCTGTAATTTTTTGGACATGAGCATCTACTGCCGATTTTAGCGTCGATCCGCTTTTCTGTGCTATATACGACATAAGCAAAAGAGTAATCAAAACTGAGTGCGACAATAGCTCTTGTGCACGATCTAAGCCCTCCAAACGTCCATAATCATATTCATCATCCTCAAGAATAAGATTTGCTGACTCAACGCGAGCTTTCGCACTTGAAAGAATGGTTCTGTAGAGCCTTATGGTTTTTGCATCTGTTTGTTGTTCCATTCCGTCACCCACCACAAAATATTGTTCTGGGATGCCCTGATAAAATTCTGGATCAGGCCATGAACTTGTAACCTTAAGTACAATATCCGGTTCATTTTTAACCAATTCATCTATCATATCGAATGTAATATTTCCACTTTTCGCTGAACTATCTGCATGGTAGCCAGCTCTTTCTAAACTAGCTTGTAGATCATGAATTGGTAAACTTTCGTTCGAGGCTAGTGCAGTGCTACAAAATAGCACGTCGGCTAACTCCGGGAGCATTCCGTCCGTTCCGTCACTTATCTCATCTTGCGCCTCAATATATTCTTCCCAGCTTTTTAGATGGAAGTGAAGAGCGCTTTGTGGCTCACCGGTGCCCCCAGTTACCCAATCTGACAAGGACCAAAATTGATATTCGGCAAGATCATTAATTCCCTCAAGACCTAGTATCGTTGCCTTGAATTCACCATGTGAAAATAATCTCCTCAGCGCTTCTGCGCAGCGCTCACTACGTTCTTCTTGAGAGATTCCAGGAGGCATACTTGCTAATACAACAACTCTGTCTTCATTTGGCGAGTATGAGAAAAATGGATGCCTGAACGTTTCATGAGTGGTAGTTAGCGCCTCAAACAAACCTGGCATTAGTGCCTCAAATCGACAATCAATTCGACCGTTATTCATTAATATATTATAGCATATAAACGGACTTTTTCAATCTATTGACACAATGAAGTACCGTTGTCGTAGACAACCGAATCAATGCCCTTAAACTCCCAGTCATATCTTCCTGGATACAATGTCATTACAAGATATCCGAAATGTTTATTATCCCTAAATTCAGAACCAGAAAGAATATTTGCACCGAAATCTCTCAAATTTCTGCCCCCTGTTCCAATAACGAATTCTCTTGTACCAGATTCAGCAGATTCGCCCGAGACACCCTTTGGCGCAAATCGTTCATAATCATGATCATGCCCATTTAAAACGATATCGACATTATTTTTAGCAAGAATATCCCAAAAAGCTTGGCCGTAGGAGGTGTCTGGTTGCGTATTATGTTGACCAGAAGTGAAAACAGGGTGGTGCCAAAAAGCTATCGAACATTGGTTATCTTGTGATATTACTTTACTTGTTAACCAATTAGTCTGCTCTGAATTTTCTTCGCATCCGCCAACATATTGACAATTGCTGTCGAGCGCATAAAACTGCCATTGCCCAAAATTAAAGTCATAGTATGTCTTGCCTTCTTTTTGGTAAGTTACGTTTGGCATATATTGATCGAATGCCTTTTTATATCCACTCAAATTTCCTTGGCCATAATCATGATTGCCGGCCGCGCTAAAAATCGGTGCTGTAATGTTTCTCCAATCAGGTATGAACGATCTTTCAAAATCTTCAAAAACACCTCGTTCATATTGGACATCACCTAGCAATAAAACCCCGTCGGGCTTCTCGGCGACAATACTCCGCGCTATCTGCTTTTGCTGACAAGCACCCGAGACCCCCTGACCATCATTGAAATTTACATCATCCGGTGGGCAGGCAATATCACCTACAGCAACTATTTTGTAACTGTGTTTTCTTGCTAGATTAAGTTCTGGAATCTGGCTACTTTGCAAAATACTTGTTTCATATGCGACAACAAAAATTCCTGCACTCAGCGCTAAAACAACGCTAATCCACAACCAAAACGGCACCTTTGAGTTTGGGGTAATTCTTTTCTTACGATACAAACCGTTTACTTTTTCGATCTTCATATTTTTCCTTTAGTTCAGTTAATCTTCGAATAAACATATACGCCGGACCATCAAGACCCAAAACCTTAAGTGCACCAACTAAGACATACAGCTCATCAATCTTCGACGACTCAAGAACCGTCGCCGCTTCTTGTTCTTTAAAAAACAGCTCAAGCTTTTCTACCAGCCACTTTTCTTCAGACTCATTGAGTTGTTTGGTAACAATTTTGTCAGGTTCGGGAATTGAAATTACTTCCAATGAACGAGCCGATCTGTCTCGTTTGCGCAGATGGCCGCGCGCGATCAAGTTGTTGATATGTTCAGCTACCGTAGCGACAGAAGAATAGCCACAGCCTGACATTATCTCTCTATAACTTGGCCCATAGCCATGAATAGAGATAAATTCAGCAATATAGTTCATTAGGTTGTATTGCTTCATCGTAGGACGGATGGAACTAGAATTGCTCATTTTTGCCTCTTCTTAAAAACCCAATATCTGTACCAAATCCAGTTCCAAAAAGTGAAAAACCCTGCGCTGAAAAATTGAGCCAGCCACAACGGAACACCGAGATTTGTTAGGAATTTTAGTATAAAGTAACTCAGAAATAAGTTAACAACAGTAATCACACCGTATCGCCAACTTGTCGATAGAGTACTTCGTTTTCTATCGCTAAATGCCCAAAATCTCTGCGTCAAATAATTTAACAAAATCCCGACACCATTACCGAGCAAATTTGCCCACCATAGCCCTAGGTATTTTGTCCCAAAAGTAATAATTAGCCAGGCGGAGACAAAGTACAAAGTGCCGCCGACATTATATTTAAGAAACTGAATTATGTTGCTTCTGCTTAACACTCTTGTAGTTTACCCCTAAACCAAGTGCGATACCAAGCCATAGCCAAATATAAATCACATTGATTGAGCTTCCAAAAAAGAAATACTGAGTCAAAAAACCAACTAAGATTGTCGCACAAATAATTGATTGTTCATCTAACTTCTTTATTAGTCCCTTGAATGCTTTCCAGTAAAGTTTCAAAACCAAAACCAACCCGATTAATCCTATTTCGGCAACGAGTAAAACGTAGTAAATATAAACCGTCAGATCCTTTGGTGCAGAAGGGTCAACATTAGCAACCACAAAAGGCCCCAAATTTCCTAGACCAACACCAAATATAATATTTTTGAAATTATATTTCCAAGCCTTAAACGCTAACCCAGCCGAACCAAGTCGCTCGTTTTGCGATGCCTCAACCAAACCTTGGCTGACGAATGTATCTTCATTGGTATTAGCCACGGCAGAAGTACCTGGTGTGGACGCTTCAGGTTGTGTAGCAAGAGTCTTTTCGGGCAAAGAAACAACACCTAACGTCAAATGATCAACCATCCCCCTAGCGGTGTTGTATGCAATATATGGAGCGCCTCGGTGCTTGATAACAGCCGAGCCGATAAGCAGACACCAAGAAATGAAAAAGCTAACCCCAATTAAAGCAAACCCCTTAAATACAGTCTTAAGGTCTATTGTTCTAACTCTGTGAAGAATTAAGGCCAAGACTATCAAAGATGCTCCAATAGCTACGTACGCACCGCGTGCAAATGTTAACCCAATCGCAAGACTTGTCAGCATCATTGACAGTAAATGAAGTCGCTTCTTCGTGTGCATATATTGATACGTTGAGATAACAAGAAAAGGTATTAAAGCATTGGCAAAAAACAATGGTTCCGCAGCAAAAAGGTTGATTCTCGGAAAGCCAAATACTTCACTGCTACAACCTTTGCATAGCAGTGCTATGTTTTGAGAAGAGGATATCGTCCCTATCGCCAACTGCACCAATGCCATCAGTGAATACACAATCCCAAAAATACTGACATTGGTAAACAACTTTGAAAATGAAAATGAGTTTTTCTTCTCTGATATGAACTCTTTAGCGCCAACCACTACAGCTAAAAGTAGTAAGAACGACAGAGTCATCAACAACCCCCTGGATTTGTTCGTTGCAAAGAACAGGTTCAGCAAAACTAGCACAATTAAAGCTAAGATAACCTTGTTTTGCTTCACTAATGTTTTCAGATTTTTTATCTGCGCAACCATGCACAACACAAATACAACTGCAACAAACTGATATAACCCAAATCGCAGTGAACTATAATTTTGAGCCGAGAAACCGACCGATGGGAACTTTGAAAATGGCGCAAACAAAATCAAAAATACAAAACTAAGATGTGATATTTTTTGAATCAATTTCACTACTGTAGTATAGCGCGCTCAAGAGGGTTATAATAGCCAGCATGAATCGCTGCGAGGAAATTTAGAGTAAGTGAATAGCAATATCAGTACAATTTACGGCTTGGCGCTACTTGTGGGTGATTTTTTGGCCGTCATGCTTGCCTTTACGGCAGCTTACATCTTGAGAGTAACGCTTGAAGCTGGCCCCTTTATCCCTATTACTTCGGGCGATTACATACGATTATTTTTGTATCTTTCTCCGATTTGGTTAGGTATTTTTGCTCTCCTTGGCCTTTATAGACGCGATGTGTATGAATGGCGCCTCAAGGAGTTTGGCAAACTGCTAGTCGGTTGTTCGATGGGTATTATGGCCATGATTACTTACGAATTCATTGTTGACCGACCTATTTTCCCAGCCAGAATCATGGCTGTCTACGCCCTATTGATTGGTTATGCGTTATTAATCCTGGAAAGAACTTTGCTCCGCGCCATTCGTCTATTGGCGCGCCACCGCGGTGTTGGCATAGTAAACACAATGATCATCGGCGACTCTCAGCACGCAAGGGATATCCTCGACTCACTACGCAATCCAAGGAGTAGTGGCTATAACCCAATTGCAGTAGTTATGAAAAATGCTCCGTCTTGGTTCAAGGGAAAACACTTTACATCACTAGATCATGCTCTTTCTGCCTTAGAAAATCTTGACGTACATTCGATCATCCTCGCAGACGTGGCTGACGATCCGCTAGTTAACGAAAAAGTTTTGGCGGCAGCACAAGAAAATCACTGCGGCTTTCGTTTCGTACCATCTCAACAAGGGATTTTTGCCGGCTCTATGGAGGTCGAACTATTTCAGGGCATGCCACTAGTCTATGTACACACCACGCCACTGATAGGCTGGAAACGCATCCTAAAACGTGCCTTTGATGTTGTTGTGTCACTGATCGGGATAATCATAACCTCGCCAATAATGTTCCTTATCTACTTGGCCCTCATGATCAGTGGCGGCTCGCCAATCTATCGACGAAAACGACTTACGCGCTACGGCAAATATTTCAATATCTATAAATTCCGCAGTCTAAAAATTGAATACAACGGCCTTGACCCAGAAGAAGGTTTTGCCAAAATGGGTAAGCCAGAACTCGCAAAAAAGTTTCGTGCTAACGGCGACAAACTAGAAAACGATCCGCGAATTAGTCGCCTTGGTCGATTTATACGCAATTCAAGTCTTGATGAACTGCCCCAACTTTTTAACATCTTGCGTGGTGATATTAGCCTTGTTGGCCCTAGGGCTTTGATTGCCGAAGAGCTGAACAAATACCAAAAAAAGAGTTTAATTTTGAGTATTAAATCTGGGCTAACTGGTCTGGCAGCGATCTCCGGTCGAAAAGATATTCCCTTCGAAGAGCGAAGGCAACTAGACCTCTACTATGTTCAGAACTGGTCATTTTGGATGGACATCAAAATCTTACTTCGAACCTTCGTTTCTATCTTGCAAAGAGTCTTTAGTGGTCAGCAAGACTAGTCAGAAATCTTTGATTCTACAAATTTAGCAATTTGCTCGTGGAACCTCTTGGTTGAGAACTTTTCATGGGCTTTTTTGGAAATCAATTCCTTAGCGAAGTTCATTTCAACAAACTTACTTAACGCGTTAACTAAACTTTCTACTGTTTGTTCCTCAAAGAACAGTCCGTTTTCACCCGAAGTTACATAGTCCAAGGCTCCTCCAGATTTGTACGCAATCACCGGTAAACCCGCCGCCAATGCTTCAACTGGAGCAATACCAAAATCTTCTTCTTGGGGGGCAATAAATGCCGATGCTTCTGAGGCAATTCCAAGCATTTCATCTTCAGTCACCCAACCCTTGAAGCTCACAGTGTCCCCTGCTAATTTCATTAGCCTCTCTTTGTCAGGGCCATTGCCGATTATTGTCAGTGGAATTTGCAGTTGATTGCAGGCTAAAACGGCGATATCAAAACGTTTGTATGGAACCAGCCTTCCCCACATCACAAAACTGTGTTTCTTATGAGAGCCAGTTCGATCTCCGCCGTTAGGCTTCATATTTTTTGCGAAACGTAATGTATCTACCGGAGGATGAACGACAACTGAATCACGACCATAATAATTCTTGATATCTTGCTTAATGTGTTCGGAGTTAGCAATCAAATAATCAATTTTCTGAGCCGCTTCATAGTCTTTTTTCTTTAGATGCCCAACTAGTATTTTCAGCCCCAGTCGCGCCAACCATTTTGGCTTAAAACTAGGGTTTTTAAGGTACTCTTCATATTTTCGCCAGTAATAATGAGTTGGAGTGTGGGTGTAGCTGATGTGAACCTGCCCTGGTCGTTTATTTTTTGAAAGTGCAAATCTCGCAGCGCCATTTCCGCAACTAGAAATCACCAGATCATATCCACTCAGATCCAGGCTCGAAAACCATCTTTGTTGCAGAAGTGGAGTGAATTTATATAGATACCTGAACGGCCACTTCCCCAAATAGCCTGTTCTAACTTGGCCGTCCAACTTCTTCCGCCATTCATCAGTCGCGAATGTGGCATACACAGGGGCGTCAGGATATATTCGGTGGATCTCTTCAACAACCTTCTCCGCGCCGCCACCATATAACCAGTCATGCACAATTGCGATTTTCATATAGCTAGTATACCTTCTGAAAAGAAGCTGATATAGTGTCAATAATAAGGGGGGTTACTATGGAGGAGCAATCTGGTTCTGCAGAAAATAAACCACAGGTTGAAGAGACACCGCCGAAAGAAGACAATTCGTTACTTGACGCAACTATTTCAGAAGATCCACCAGTTGAAAGTGCCGACACCACAAGCTCCGCAGAGACCGAAATCAGCACCCCAGAATCTACCGCTGTACCAACACCACAACCAAGTGCTGAACCAGAAAGAAATCAAGTTGTCCCGGTTGAACAAACCAACACCCCGGAACAACCAAACCCCAATCCAAAGAAAAAGAAAGTATGGCTGATAATCTTGCTAGCTGTTCTTGCCTTTGTGATAGCTGTTGGTGGAGCTACGGCATACTACTTTTTAGTATATAAAAAGAAAAACAAGCCAAGCGAAACCCAAACATATTCAACATATGACATACCAGTGGGCGATAAAGTTTTGGGGAATCCAACAGAAGCTCCAACACAGGTTACAGGAGTTTTTACCTATATAGAACCGGTCTTCAGCGACAAGAATGTAACTTGGCAAACCCCTTCAGAAATTGATTTGCAAGGCTACTACAAAAACGAGATCAAGGGTCCTCTAGCTGAGGGTGAGACAGTGCCAGAAGGTCAACAGATAGTTCAATATTATCTAGCAGGAACTTTTTCGGGAGGAAAAGTTATTTATGCGATTCCTTATTTTGATGGACCAGGCAGTTCCACAGCCGAACTTTTTATAAAGAACGATTCCGATCAAAAAGCTACGTTACTATACAGATACCTAAGATCCTACAGCGACAGCTACACAAACAACGATAATCTTCTGAATGGCGAGAATGCTCAATACAACTCCGACAATGTAGAAATAGATTACAGCACAGTCCTTACGGGGACATGGGCTCCAGAAAAACTCACTCTGAACGGACAAAAGTTCAAATTGCCAACCTACGAAATCTATAACAACGATGGCCCAACAGGTGAAAGCTATTCAAATAATACAGGCTCAATGGTATTAGAAAATATCGGCAAAGGCACAGTCTTTTCAAATGTTAACGAAGGTACGGTTTATGAGCTCGGCAGTACCAAGAATGGCTACAAGTTGAGTTTGTTCGAACTAGAGTTACCAAATCATTTTCGTGTTTCGTATCAATTAGATGGCGAAATCTCTCGCTCAGATATTCCTCCGATTACATGGACAGACGGCACTCGCAATACTGCTTCATACAAAAGCTTTGGCTACGGATGTGGTGGTGGCTACTATAGCCTCATAGCCGATGTCACTAAAGATCAGCTCACCCAAATAGGCACCTCAGACGGCAAGCAGCCAATATATATATTCAAAGACATGACACTACCCGTAGCAGCTCAAATTCTGTCTGAAGTTAATGCCAGGGGAAGCTACGACAACTACATTAGCGAAAGTTCACCTCCCTACACTGCTGAAGAATTTTTGAAAGATCGAGCCGTGATCATTGTTGAAGACGGTATGGGCAGAATGGTTGTATTCAAAAATACCGGCAACTTCCTAGAAGGAGGATGTGCTAAACCAGTGGTTTACTTATATCCTAGCTCACCAACGCTTCTAAATGTTCGAGTCGGAGCTGATGTTACAGTCTCAGAACCAACATATGGTACAAACGGTTGGCAAAACGTGTTTGCACTGCCAAATGGTTCTCTAACATTTGACGGCAAACAATACGACTCACTCTTCTGGGAAGGCAAAGGTCAGGGCCTTTATCCCGATACTTCAGGAATCGGAGCTGTCGTACCCCAAAGCGCGGTTGTGGCTACTATGTATCAACAGCTTGCTGAGCAAGGCTTCAACCAAAAAGAGTCCAATGATTTCGTTGAATTCTGGTCAAAGAATATTCCTTCAGGTAAGTTTGTGAGAATGACTTGGCTAAACACCCAACAGATGAACCAGCTGGCTCCACTCTACCTCAGCCAACAACCAGACACCCTAATTCGCACCTTCCTAGAAATGGATGGTATGGATTCGCCGGCCTCACTGATGCCACAGCACTTCACCGCCCCTACCCGCAACGGCTTCACCGTCACCGAATGGGGTGGTCTAGCAACAAATGGACTAGATTTTCTTAATAGATAAACAATCAATTTTCTATAAATTCCGCGAAAAACTCGCCCAGTATTTTTAGGATATTTAGTTTTATTTTCTGCAATACAAAATACCAAATTTCAATTTCAAAAAAAATTTGTTCTGCCAGATAAACGCTAGTAACAACAAAATGTATAACGTAGCACTCTAGGTTTAATTTACACACATTACACCTTTACGTTAAAGGCAAATATTGTTTAGAGAAAGAACGATTATTGTCAGCAAGTCAGCTTAGCTAGCGCCAGATCCAGCTTGATATGATATCATTAAATACCGCTGATGTATCCTCGCCATTATCAGAGTAAAGGCTGAACACAAAGCACTGATATTGTATGTATCCACCTGATGCCGACGCAAATCCTGTATCATCAAGAGGTGATGGTAATACCGTTACGATATAGTTACCGTTAATCGTAACACCCGTGCTAAATGACGAGCTAAAACGTTCTACAAATTTTTTAGCTTTTTGTCCGCCCCAAGTTGCATCAGATACATTTACTATAGTGCTGTCTGTGCCTTCAATTAATTTCTTCTCATAGGCATAGCACTTATCCAGTGTATTGTAGTCGTCAAATGGCCCGTAACCCTGTACGCTCGTGCGGTACTGCAATTTATTATCTGGGCTTGAGAAAATATTATCCCCCGTACAAATAGTTCCAACCGGAACTGGACCATGTGGTTTAGGAATATCGTATCTGAAGCAAGGAGTTTTATACGTATCATCTGATGCAGGAGTGCTGTCATATAGTGGGTTCAGTGTGCTTGCTTTTGTATTACTTCCAGTTTGGCCTTTAGAAACAGTATCGTTTTCAAACGTAGAAGCTCCATATATAAAATTGGTAACTTGGTTCTTGCCGTTTACCTTATCTACAACAACTGCAGCCCCAAGACTTGATGTTTCACCTTTTGTAGATACAAGGTTAGCCTGAAGTTTAACGGACCCATCGGATGATTTACTAATTTTAACTACCCTGTAGCCGGAGTACTTAGAGTTTACATCTTCCAATAATGATCTGCAATCAGCCAAATCGGTTACCGACTCAGCACCATAAAGTGAACACGCAGTGTCATAGTCTTTATTAAAAACCGCCTTCAAGAACTTCTTATTAGTAGCACCAAGGTTAAAAATTGACAGAATAATTATCAATCCTACTACAATTGAAGCTAGCGTTCCTACCAAACCAATTATCCATGAAATTGTAGGTAGCGTCACGGATTGGCCATTTTTCTTAGCTTTTGATGAAGCAATAAAGCCAAGGATCATGCCAACTACCGGTACTAAAAAAGCAAGGATGATGCTTGCAATAGCCAGCCCACTTGTTGATTTTACTTGCGGACTGAACTGGTTCATATTTGGCTGTATTGCCTGTGGTTGAAAACTTTGAGGTTGATTCAAATTTTGATTTATTATTTGTGGTTGTTTAATTTGATTCGCATCAGTCTGTGGCCGATCAAATTGTTGCTGGTTCTGTTGCTGCTGATCCATTATTACCTCTTACGTTTATTAATGAATAGTTTACACAATTTAAAATATTTTCGGAAATCTTTAACCGGTCAATCAACTTATATTTGTATTATTCTCAGACAAATTTCATATTTTCATGACAACAAAAATAGAATGGTTAAATTTTATTGCTATCCACAATAGATGGATCATAGTGTTTTAATATTATATTGATGCATATTACTTCTCTTGTATACTTGACAAAACTGGTTGAATTATGCTAATGTTAATTGACTAATATGGCCAATTAAAAATGAAAAAATCAAAAAAAATTAAAATAATTATACCTGCGGTTGCATTTTGTGCATGCTTGATGGTGTTTGCCATACTGGAACTCGCTCATGTCACAAATCTAATTCATTTTCACAGTAAGTCCACCTCGACAGTCGCTACGACTTCCCCGTCTGCTTCACAAAGCACGCCTTCGAATAAGATTGACTACGGGCCAGCCAAAGCCGAAGATTCAACTGTTTCCCCAAGTAAATCTAATACTTCTTCAACTCCTACTGTCAGCAATGAAAACATTTCAATTCTGATTACTTCAGCTCGAGAATCTGGCGATCGTTATCTAATCAAGGCAGTCATTTCCGGCACTACAGATGCGAGCTGTTCGGCAATTATGACAAAAGATTCGCAATCAGCAACCGCCAGCTCTGGAGCCACAATGATTGAGGGCCAATATAGTTGCGAAAATTTGTATATTCCTATGTCACAGCTGAGTACAGGCACATGGAAACTTGATGTAACAGCCACGGACAAAAGCGGCTCTACAGCTAGCGATAGCCAGGAGATTATAATATAGTCATGAGAAAGTACGGCCCAACTTTACTTTTTCTTTCTGCTCTTTGCGCGATGCTATATTTACGTACTCCGAGATCTTATGCAGTCTCTGCCGGAGACTGGAAGCCGGGTCGCATAATCGATGATGTAGTTTTCCAAAATAAAGCATCCATGACGGTTGATCAGATTCAGCAATTCCTGGATAGCAAGGTTCCGACCTGTGATACATACGGCACAAAGCTAATGTGGGCAGGCGGCCCAACACGAGCTCAGTGGTCTTTAGACAACGGTAAGGACCCTGCACCCTACACCTGCCTTAAAGACTATGTCGAGAATCCGACCACCAAAGCTAATAATGCCACAGACCCCTCGATTGTAGTCCCTGGTGGCCTCTCAGCAGCTCAGTTAATTTATAACGCTGCACAAGCCCAAAACATAAACCCTCAAGTATTTCTTGTATTGTTACAAAAAGAACAGAGCCTAGTTACAGACGACTGGCCCTACGCCTCACAATTTGAAAAAGCCACCGGCAACAACTGCCCCGACACTGCACCATGCAACCCCGCATATGCATGGCTTTGGACTCAAGTTAATAATGCTGGTGCCCAATTTAATTATTATGTTAATCATTTTGATCAATATAACTATGCACCTGGCTGGAACAATATTCTGTATAACCCCAATACTGCATGCGGGCGTCAGAGCGTATTTATCGAAAACAAGTACACAGCTGCGCTTTATATCTATACCCCATATGTCCCCAACCAAGCTGCTTTAAATAATATGTATGGTACCGGCGATGGGTGCAGCGCATACGGCAACCGAAACTTTTGGCGAATGTTTAATGACTGGTTCGGTGATTCAATCCGTAACCTAGTAAGCAGTAACGGCGGTACATACCTTATACAAAACGATACTAAGAGAGCCTTCCCCAATGAAGAAACTTTTTTTAGTTACTCATACAGTTGGGCAAATGTGCTTCCCGTGACCAGCGCAGAGCTATCACTTATACCAGACGGTCCCCCAATGGCATATAATGTTAATTTCAGAAACGGACTACTCGTTACGAGTAAAACAGGTGGCATGTTCATTGTTGCTAATGGCACCAAGCGCGCATTCCCAAGTGAAGCAATTTTCTTAAGTTATGGATATAAATATACAGATGCACTAAAGATTAGCGACGCCGAGATATCACTTATACCAGACGGTACTCCAATGGCATACGACACCCACAAGAGGGATGGATTACTCGTGACCTCGACCGGTAAGGGCATGTATGTGGTATCAAACGGTCAGAAGCGTCCATTCCCAAATGAAGTGACATTCATGAGCTTTGGATACAAGTTTTCTGATGCGCTTGTTATAAGTAATTCAGAACTTTCCCTAATCCCAGCTGGTACACCTATGCCATATAATGTCAATTTCAGAAATGGAAAACTAGTATCTGTTATTAATTTAGGGATCTTCTTTATAGAGAACGGCACGAAGCGTCCATTTCCAAATGAAGCAATTTTCTTAAGCTATTCATACAACTGGGCCGATGTTGTTAATATTAGCCCCGCTGAGATGCAGCTCATACCTGACGGTGTACCAATGCCAGCGAATATATAGTTACCCAAAGTCAAGCGTTCCAGGAATAGCCTATCGCTACTCAACGAAAAAATATATGTAGTTATTTGGTAACTTTTTTGCGTACAATTTTATATGACCTTGACACAATCTTTATGCAAGTCCTAATAATACCCTCAAACTTAATATTCTCCGAAAGTCTCCTGGGTAGTCTTTTTATCTTTAATAGCAAAGTATGCGTGTAGCCATGATTTCTTTGATAAGCATTTTGTGTCGCCATATAGAATATTTCATTGAGCTCAGTTGAAAGTATCTTCATAAACAGTTGTTGGTCGGATACTTTATATCCTAGCCTAGAATTCAATCTTTTTCCTAAAGAGCTAACGTCACCCGTCTTGGTTATTGAGTCGATAAGAAAACGCCACTTATCACCTATAATACTGGGCTCATACGTATGCACCAACTTGGTAGCTCCCCGACCAAGCTTTGCGCGTAGTTTCTCATTTTTAAGTAAATCACAAACCTTTTCGGACATTGTTTCCATATCACCCTGCTCCACAACATAGCCGTTCGTACCATTAACTACAAGATCTTCAATTCCTGGTATATAGTTACATACTGTAGGTACGCCGAACTGAGCCGCTTCGTTCACCACCATGCCAAACCCTTCACTGTTTGACGTCAAAAGTAAAACCTTAGCTCTAGAGTAGTATTCATCAACATTATTAACTTCTCCAACGAACTTTATAGATTCTTCAGGAATTGCGAGGTTTATAATCAAATCATTTATCGTATCGGGACTGTGTGGACTAATTGCCGCCGTCCTGTTGTACTTCCCTACGATGACTAATTTAGCAGATGGTACTTTTTTTATCACTAAAGCAAAGCATTCGAGAATTCTATCAATACGCTTTACATAATCATCAAACCGACCTACACACAGAACGATTTCATCTTTAGGCGTTTTTAATCCATCTTGTATAAAATGTGGGTTATTCGGATTCCCTATAACATAATTATTTTTAACATATAGACCGCATAGTGCAGCATTAAAGTTCAATGGCCAAACTATAGCAGTACAGTTCGAGAAAGCTTCTAGTCTTTTTTTGACGACTTCGTAATGACCGGCGCTCTTATATGGATAAAAGTAATATTCGTGATTTGAAGCAACTGTCTTTATATCTGTACCGACAGAAATATTATAGAAATTTAACTGTTTGGCAAACATATTCATGAATCCGATTACAACATTGATGTCTAGGAGCAAAGCGTATGCTAGAATCAGTGAATCAAAATGCTTAACGAACATCTCGCTGCTAATTCTTATGGATGTGACATAGTCCGGTACGGTAATACGGCTCTGTGTGTCGGTATAGGGGGTGAGCAAAAAGATATCGTAGTCGTCTTTGAGCTGATCGAATAACAACGACAGGACCCTCTCCATTCCTCCGGTTAGCCAGTGCCCTGAACAAAACATAATCCTTGTTCTTTTTGACGGCTTTTTAGTCTTCAAGATAAGCTTTTCTAGAATATCAATATCGTGCTCTATCTGTAGTGATAAATTCGCCGAAAAAACATTCATTAAAACGTCATGAGGATGCCCTAAAACAAGCTTTTTTATAACAGTTGAAATAAAGAACGCAGAGCTTCTTGGCATATTGTTCGCTAGTAACTCCTCGTAATGATCTATCACATGATCTATACTCCCAAAATGATTCAGTACCTTCTCATAGCCTAGATCTCTGATGGCATTAGAATAAGCAAAATCATATTCTTCTTTTTTCATCCCGTCATCAGCCGGGATAATGCCAGGTATCGCTTTATTCATAGTCTCTTTAGCCTATTCGAGACAGACCTTGCAAGTCCTTTTGGGCCATCTGTACGCATTCTCCGTATAGCTCGGTAGGGCAAAGTTTTGGTCAGAAATTTTGGTACAGCAAAACCAGCAGTCCGCGTATCAATTTCATCTGCACGCTTATTCCGAAGTTGTAGGTTTTGATTAATTTTATAGAAGTTCTCGCAGACCCAGGAAATATCTGTATTAAACGTGGAGTAATAATCATCAGTTAAAAGATACACAAGGATGTTCTTAACACCAGTGATAGTTTTTTCTTCATTATAAGCAGCACTAACGCCGTCTACATTGACAATAGTGAGGGGTTTATCGACCAGCAGGACATCTGTATACTTCGCGATGTCCATCCAAAAACAGGAATCTTCCCCAATCCGAATCTTTTCGTTAAATCGTATGTTATGCAAATTCAGTAGATTTCTACTGACGATTACTGTTGGTGTCGCAATTGACGCACCACGAATAATCTTTGGCACTACAAGTCCCGTGAGCTGAGTATCTCGCATAACCTTATCCTCGCCTCCACCGTGCCGAGTATATGATGTATAGCTAATGTTCTTGTTGTGCTTGACCATCTCTTTGAGCTGAGTCTCTATTTTTATGTCTAAGAATTCATCATCAGAGTCCAGGAAGGCTATATATTCACCGGTAGATTGATCAATACCTACATTTCTTGCTTTGGCTGGGCCCGAATTATCCTTGAGGTCGACTATTCTCGCGCGCTTATCAGTACTAACGAGTTTCTTGAGCTTGCTTAAATTGTCCGTTGAACCATCGTTTACAAGTATTATCTCAATGTTTTTGTAGCTTTGAGAAATGATTGATTGTAGCGCTCTGATTGTGACGTCTATACGATTATAGAACGGCATCACTACTGATACTTTATATGTAATCGGCAAGTTATTGATTTCGCCTTCAAGTCTAGAACGTACGGACTTACAATAATCAAGAGCCTCTGTGTATGGGGTAGTCTCTAGGAACTTAACCATTTCATGGTAGAAATTGTATTTTGTACTTTCATATATTTCCTTCTCGCTATCAGGCATGGATTCGATCATACTTATCCAAAGTTTATTCCCTTCAAGTAAAACGTTCGGAGACACATTGCTATCCTGCTTTGGGTGAAGCCTAGTTACCGAAAGGATATCTTCCATATGTATAAAGTCATATTTCTTTTGTATTCTCGTCCAGTAGTCATAGTCCTGCGTACATCTAAGCTGAGTATCAAACTCTCCGAACTCGTCAAACATAAATCTCGGAATCAGCACGGTTATACCATTCACACAACCTCTAAGTAATGAATACTTACTTTTGCGACGGAGCAGTTCGTGATTATGTACAACCGGCGTAACTTTCTTGCCCGTTAAGATAGAATAGTTTGAATACAAAAATACTCGTTTGTCATCCAGTTTTGACAAGAATTCAATCTGTTTTTGAATTTTATCTTCATAGTAAAGGTCGTCGTGGCTGAGCCATGAAAAGTACTCGCCTTTCATCTTTGCTATTCCAAGGTTGAGCGCCGTAGCTACGCCACCATTCTTTTTAGAGAAATATCGAATCTTATCCCCATACGACTTTGTTATCCTTTCTGTCGCACCTCGGTCTTTCGATCCATCGTTAACAACAATGATCTCAATATTTTTGTATGTTTGCGCGAGCGCACTATCAATTGCTTCTTTAAGGTAGTTTGACCCGTTATATACTGGGATAATTATGGATACTAGCGGACTAAAGTGTTTCATGATGCAATTCCCTCCTCGATGCCACGAATAATCTTTGGAATTTGTACGGATATATCATAGCTCTCAGTAGCTTTTTTTCTAGCCAACTTACCAAGAACCATTCTAAGTTTTCTATTCTTGGACCTAATTATAGCATTCGCTAAATTTTTCGGATCAGGTTTGCATAGAATTCCACACAAAGGATCCTTCAGTGCGAATCTATGTGGCGCAATGTCTGTCGCAATTACACATTTTCCTGAGCTCATTGATTCAACTATTTTTTGTGGAAATGCCAAATATGCTGTCAAACTAAACTTTCTAGGTATGACAAAGACATCCATTGTAGCTAAGAATTTAGGATATAGCTTATAGGCTATAGGGTCAATTACATATAAATTTGATGATTTTTTTAAATCGATGATTCTGTCTCTTAATTTGACGTTGGATATATCGCTATTAGAAGCTAAATAAAATTTTAGACCTCTATCGTCGCCGATTAACTCAATTGCGTCGAGCAATAGATCAACACCCTGGTATGCGTTTAAATTACCTGCGTATAGTATCTTTACGTGCTTACTTCTGCTTTCATTTTCAGCATACTTAAAACTAGAAACATCTGTTATGCCACATACCTTAATTGCTCTACCCCAAAATATTATTCTCATTAGGTCATAGAGTTTAGGATTAGCACAAAATATTTTTCTCGCACCGAACAGTCCAAGAAACCAAGGCAAACATTCGTAAATATTTTTTATCTTGCGCAAGAGTCTAATCGGTTCTTCCAAGATTTCCAATGACCTTATACCATGTATATCTACGAATAATGGTACATTACATTTGCGTGCTACTTTATTTATAATATTTACGTGTGCATGCGTTATGCAGAGTATAAAATCTGCCCTACTTTCCTGCACTGCAAATGATACAGCCTGTTTAATACCACCATAAGTCTGAGTGCTGTAGCATGTAAACGAGTTCATCAACTCGTCATCAAAGCCCGAAGAAACAAGATTGAGATTGTAGCCTACGCCAAATTTGCGTAGGCCATATATGATGTTGAGCGCTCTGATTGGAGAACCGGTTTTTCCACCTAGATTCGGGACATAGACAACGACGTTCATTGATGTCTCCTATTATTCTCGTATGCGCTATTAGATGTTGTATGTGAAGCTCCTTCAGCAATGCCAGTCAGAAATAGAATCATACGCTTTTATTTCGGTTAGTTAAGTACTTAAGAATTAATCTGGGTATATTTACAACATGTCTGGTCAGACTAGCCAGCCTCCATGCTTTCGAATTGACAATTGCTTGATATTGGCTTTTTAGCTCGTCTAGTTCACTAGTTAATCTGATAGTCGTACTATTAAGCTTATCCTCCATGTGTAAGAGTTGGTTGGCTAGAACAACATTACGCCCCAATGAAACCTGAAATATCCTGTTGAGCTCGCTTGTCAGTAACGTACTAAATTTAAAATAATCGTTTATTTTAAAGCCAAGTTCTTTAATGAGCCTTTTATTTTCGATATCTGTGGCTTTCGACGTCACACGGTCTATCACCAAGTTCCACTTGCTTGCAATGTTTTTAATATCGAATTGACTTACGTGCCTAGATGCCTCACGACCCATTCTCTCCCTTAGCTCATCGTTACGCAATACCTCAACAACCTTATCAGCCAAGCTATCCATATCATCTTGCTTGACCGCAAAGCCAGTAAGTCCGTCTACGACCAGATCGTCGTGTCCGGGGATTTCATTGTAAACTACAGGCAATCCGAAACATGCTGCTTCACTAATTACATTGCTGAATCCTTCGTTGTTGGAAGTTAGTAGTAAGACGCTCGCTCTCTGGTAGTATTTTTCCACCATACCAACTTCTCCAATAAAACTAACCTGAGAGTAACTGATGTTCAGGTCCATCATTAAATCCCTGATACTCTTATTCCCCAACTCTTCCATCTGCAAGTCTATGTCGCATGGCCCGACGATCAATAACCTTGCATTGGGCTCACTAATTAAAACTTTACTGAAACACAACAATGCTCTGTCTATACGCTTTACGTAGTCATTGAACCGACCAACGCATAGAACTATTTTTTCGTCCTTAGCGGCAAGCTTATCTTGAACCGGGAAAGTATTAGGATTAGGTACTACATATCCGTTGGAATTTATGTGCGCGTAGACTGAAGCACTAAAATTCGTTTGCCATAATACCGCGTCTACATCAGCGAATACTTTTTGACGACGACCAACGATGCCAAAATTATTAGCGTTCAAATATGGATAGAAGAAATACTCGCTGTTGGCTGCAATAGTTTTTATATGATTCTTTTTGCATTCTTCATAGAGGTCGAGCTGACCACTGAAGAGATTCATGACGCCTACCACGACATCTACCTTATGCTTGAGAGCCTCTCTTATCGCAGCCCGAGAATAAGCCAGCTTATACTCTTTCTCCGAAACAACAACATTGGTTACCTCGCTTGGAACCTTGATCTTGCCACCGCTTCTACCAACAGTAAGTAAATATACATCGTGATATTTTACAAGTTCCCCGAAGAGATTGGACATTTTTCTTTCCATTCCCCCAGTACGCCAGTGGGTAGTGCAGAACATGACTCTGGTCTTCTTAATACTCAACTCTTCTTTTTTTGAGATGTACACATCAATTCCTCTGTTTAGCAGACTACTCCCCCACCATAGTATTGAGCAGTGGCGGGCTGAAACCTAGTTCTTTACACTTTGCGAGCAGAGCTTTAGTGTCTTTTGGAAAGCACTTACCACCATAACCACGCTTACTAGTAAATACCGCCGTATGCATCGGGCTCAAACGCGGATCGGCTAGCCATGCTTCTCTTACCTTTTTCCAATCAACATCCAAGGTCTGGCATATGTCATAAAACTCATTCACGATTGATACCTTAAAGGCAAAAAATGTATTCTCGAAATATTTTACTGTTTCAGCTTCTCTAGAAGTAAGGAAATACCATTTCTTTTCGGGCCCAACAATTGGTAATAAAATATTGTAGATGTAATCAACCACTTCGTCGGTACCGCCTAGTACTATCCATGGTGTATGAATCATACTTTTATGAAAATATTCATAGGTATTATCATATTCTGATTCTCCAGCGTATTCTGGAGAGACAGCTATTAATTTTTTATACTTCTTCACGAGCATTTCCGTTGTTCCTGGTATTACAGCCGACTTGATTAAAATGGGGCACGTGATCCAGGACACAACTTCTTCGACTATTGAGGTATCACAGCTGCCATCACTTTTTGATTGAGTAGGAACGCAAACAACCGCTAGGTCACACTCATTGACAGCATCCTTGTCATCATACCCTGCTGGTGGGTCGTAAATAACTACAGTGTGCTTTCCGAATAGCCCATGTACTTGTTTGCCTACAAATCCATACCCTATTACTGCTACCTTCATATTAGCTCCTTGTCCTCGTTCTATTATATTCATAAAAATGTGATTGTACGAAGCAGATATTCTCTATCACTGAAACCGCCAAACAGTCCGATTAACATAGCCGGTGTAACTCATAATAATTCTTACTACCTTCTGGGCAACATTATCCGCATCGTAGTCTCCAACAATCGGCATACGCTTAGAGGTTACAACTTTAATGGAATCTAGGACCGTGTCCTTGTCTAGACCTGTCATGATGAGTGTACCCTCGTCCATTCCCTCAGGCCTCTCGTGCGCCTGACGTACTGTAATGGCCGGGAACCCGAGTAATGATGATTCCTCGGTAATGGTGCCGCTATCTGATATCACGCAGTAAGCATTTTGTTGTAGCTTGATGTAGTCTGCGAAACCAAGAGGCTTCATTGTCTGAACAAGCTTATGTAACTTAACTCCACTGGCGTCAATTTTCTTCTGAGTGCGTGGGTGTACAGAAAAAATTACAGGAAACTTATACGTTTCACAGATTGCATTGATAGACTCAATCAGGTCAGCAAAATTCTTCTCACTGTCTACGTTCTCTTCTCGATGGGCGCTTAAGAGAAAGTATCCTTTTTCTTTTAGCCCTAAATCAGCAAGTACACTACTGCTAGCTATAGATTGCTTGTTATTGGCAAGCACTTCCTTCATACTTGAGCCGACTTTTATTACCGTCTCCGGGCGTATTCCTTCGGCTACCAGATATCGCCTAGCATGCTCAGTGATTGTCATATTTATGTCACTTAGGTGATCAACTACCTTACGATTCAGTTCTTCTGGAACTCTCTGATCAAAGCATCGGTTTCCGGCTTCCATATGGAACACAGGTATTTTGTTCCTCTTTGCCGAAATCACCGCCATACAGGAATTTGTGTCTCCGTATAATAGGAGTGCATCCGGCTTATGCTCTTTGAAAAGCTGATCTGACTTAATGATCACATTGCCAATGGTTTCAGCTGCATCTTTACCAGCTGCCTCCATAAATATATCTGGCTTTCTAATGCCCATCCCATCGAAAAATATCTCATTTAATTCGTAATCATAATTTTGCCCGGTATGCACCAGTATATGCTCAGTAAACTTATCTAACTCGGCTATAACAGCAGATAGCTTTATAATCTCTGGCCGAGTGCCAACTATTGTCATTACTTTCATTGCGAAACCCTTTGACTTGGTGTGTAAAGACCCTCATGACTCATGACCCACTCTCCCATCTCTTTGACCATTTGGTCATAACTGGGTACTTCAAAGTCAAAGTCGGTGGTACAAACAATACTCTTGTCGCTTACTACATCGCTTTTTCGGTGAATTTCAATCTGTTTATTGAAATGCTTTTTGAAAAGTTCCAGAAGACTATACTTATCGATCTTCTTGCCATTCACGACATGGCGTAGGCCGGTAAGGTTGTTTTCAATTGCTGCTTCTATGGCCTTAGCGAGCTGAATAGTTGTGACTCCAGACCAGTACACATGGTCAAACCCATTGGCCTCGCCTGCTTGGTTCATGAACCACTGGAACAGTCCAACACCATTATCATTTGTGTCTGGCCCAACTATTGAAGTTCTAAGTGTAAGATTTGAATCATTTTCTACTTCTCCCAGTGCCTTAGAGCGGCCATAGAAGCTTGTTGCATCCCTCGGGCTTGCTTCCGTGTAATTTCCAATTCCGTCACCCTCAAATACACAGTCAGTGGATACGTGCACAAATTTAACACCTTTTCTCACACAGAGTTCATCTAGAAAATGTGGTAGGTAGCTATTTACGAGCACAGCTAATGCTTGGTTTTCTTCTGCTACCTTGTTGAGTATGCCAATGCAGTTAATGACCGCATCAGGGCGAAAGTCATCAACAAACTGTTCCACATCATTTAGGTCTGTAGTTGCGTCAAATTGATAATCGGCCTTGCCACTGCGGGATGTAGCTCTTACCTCATGCCCCCGCTCACCCAAGTACAGCTTGACCACATGGCCAAGCATACCGTCGCCACCAACGATTAATGCTTTCATGCTTCCACCTCACCCATTTTTTTGAGAAGTGCAATGGTCCCTTCGACATCAAGGCGTTCTGTTACGTCTGAGCTGTACGGTGTAAACTCCTCAACCTTACCGCTACCTTCTGGGTAGAACTTTCCATAATTCATATCTCTGTTGTCCATTGGTACCCTAAAGAAATTCCCCATATCTTCACCCTTTGACATTTCCTCACTAGTAACAAGAACTTCATGCGCTTTTTCACCGTGCCTGGTGCCAATAATTTCAGTTGGTACATCAGCCTTTTTATACTTCTTTACGGCTGTCGCAAGTGTTTCTATAGTTGCAGCTGGCGCCTTTTGGATAAACAAATCCCCTTGATTGCCGTGAGTAAAAGCAAACACAACCAAGTCTACCGCATCAGCGAGAGTCATCATGAAACGTGTCATCTTTGGATTTGTGATTGTAAGGGGTTTCTTTTCGCTAATTAATTTGTAGAAAAGAGGGATCACCGATCCACGAGACCCCATGACGTTACCATACCTCGTTAGACAAATTGTGGTCTTTGCATCTGCGCCAAGCTGTCTTGCTTTGGCAACAATAATCTTCTCCATCATGGCCTTGCTTGTACCCATTGCATTGATTGGGTAAGCCGCTTTATCTGTACTGAGACAAATTACCTTTTCCACTCCATGTTTAATGGCTGAGGTAAGAACATTGTCCGTACCAATGACATTTGTCTTGACTGCCTCAAGCGGGAAGAATTCACAAGACGGAACTTGCTTAAGTGCCGCAGCGTGAAAGATATAATCTACCCCACTCATTACCGTATCCACACTACTCAGATCTCGCACATCTCCAATATAAAATTTCAACTTGGGGTTATTGTATTTTTTACGCATATCATCTTGTTTTTTCTCGTCTCTGGAAAATATGCGAATTTCTCTAATATCCGTATACAAGAACCCTTTTAATACTTCGTTGCCAAAAGAGCCTGTTCCACCGGTAATAAGCAATACTTTATCTTTGAACATACTCCTCCTCCTAATTATGATCCAACGTATAATATTTGAATATTATTAACCGTACCATTATACATATTTTGCTCGAATAACTGTAGTAATATAAGGGATAATACAGTCACTATCAGTCACATATTTCGCATTCATTTTGTTTAGTGTTCATCAGTAACGGTTTCGATTTCACTGTTAGAATAATTATGCCTAAGTCTAACTTGACCGCCTACGTCTTTCCTTAGATCATCATGGATTAGAAATCTACATTTACTTTCATTAAAAGCGATGCATTTGCCAGTCTTATCGTAAACTGCAACACGTAAAAAGTATGCGCCTGGACCCAGATCTAGATCAACTGAATAGTAGATCTGATTATTTTTTAGGACAATATCTCCAGTATTTGTACCAAAAACATATTCTCCGTTGCTTCGCACAATAGCAACCCCAGCCATTTTTACACCCTTTATTTTTGGCCAAGCAATCTTTACATTCAGTACATCACCAGGATTATAGGTAGTATCGCACCCAGACAGCTGGATCTTATCTAAATCTTCTTGGGGTTGAATGGTTTGAGTATCAGCACTAACTGGCTCTAGGTTGCTCTTCGAGTATGCGTTCGCTACTCTCTTTACGCTTCCTATCAGCTCTATCTTTCCGTCAGACAACATAAGTGCCCTGGTGCATAGCCGACGGACATTATCCATACTATGTGTTACAAGAATTACTGTCTGCTTATTTAGTCTATATTCTTCAAATATCCTCATGCATTTTTTTTGAAATGCCTCATCGCCTACTGCCAACACCTCATCAAATATGAGTATGTCGTTCTTGGCTTTTATGGCAATAGAGAAAGCTAGCCTTACTTGCATACCCGACGAATAGTTCTTGAGCTTTTTGTCCATGTGGTCGTGCAGCTCAGCGAAATCTACTATCTCGTCATACATTGCATCAACTTGTTTCCGACTGTATCCAAGCAAAGAAGCACTCAGATACACATTATCTTTTCCTGAGAGTTCTGGATTGAATCCGACTCCGAGCTCGATAAAAGGTGTTACGTTGCCGTTTATTACCACGCCTCCCTTATCCGGAGCATATACCCCAGCAAGAATCTTCAGCAATGTGCTTTTTCCGCTTCCGTTCCGACCAACGATACCGAAGAATTCCCCCTTTTTTACCTCAAAATCTACTCCTTCAAGAACCTTTTGACGGTGCTTTCTCTGTTTTTTTCCGAACCCGACGAACAGCTGTTTTAGTGAGGTAGTCTTATTCTCTGGCAAGTCAAATGACTTGTGCAGATCATGGACTTTAATCGCAATGTCCTCTTTCATCCTAGATGTTCTCCGCAAATGAGCTAGCCTGTTTCTTAAAATACTTCCTGGATACAACTACTGTCAACATAACTATACCCAAGGGGACGGCCGCCCACCATACTGATCCAGCATTCCACGCAGTTACCGTGTCCTTTGTCACAAACACATACCGAGCGTCTTGTAAGATTTGAGCCATTGGATTAACAAAGAACCACGACCAGTACTTCTCTGGTACTATCGTGAGCGGGTACAGCACTGGCGAAGCATAGAATGCAGCCTGTAAACCGACTTCCCATATATATGTGACATCACGAAACTTTACATATAAAGCAGATAATAGGAATGCGAGAGAAGTCGAAAAAACAAACAACTCAATAAAGATTACCGGCAAAAGCAGCCATGTCCAAGATAGTTCTACACCGTTAAATATCCCAAAGAGCAATACCACTGACAGATTGATGACTAGATTAATTAGTGCGGAGATGGAAGAACTAACGACTGCGAGATATCTTGGGATGCTGATTTTACGAATAAGGTCCCCCTTACCAACCACAGAACCCATACCAATAATTGTTGTCTCTGTAAAAAAGTTCCAAATTACAATTCCGAGAAGTAAATATACAGGATAATGTGGCACCCCCTTACCAACCTTAAATACATATGTAAATACTACATACAGTATCGCAAAAAGGAACAGAGGTCTAAGCAATGACCACAGATAGCCGAGGACAGAGCTTTGGTAGCGAACCTTAAAGTCGGCACTCACCATTTCTCGCAAAATTGAGCGGTTCTTAATAGAAAGATATCTCATATTTTCGTTCAATTATAACACTGTTAGGGCCATAAGTATGGTTAAAGTTGGTGAGTTACTACAGTTCGGATAAGACCAAGATGGCATAAAGAAAGACTTAGGCTGTATAAATGATAATTTGCTATTGGCAACTGATAGATCATAAAATGTACTAGTGAAAAAAATTGCCCTAATAAGAAACTCGTACTCGTTTGATGTTGGTGGAGCTGAAATATTTCCTATTAACTTGGCAGGCATCTTAGCCAAGAGTGACTATGAACCAATAATCCTATCTGCGAATTCTAAAACCTTGGCCATGGCAAAGAATTCGAAGTTAAGAACTATGCATTCTCCGTGGTGGCCTTTGCAGAACTTCAGTGGCCTAAGAGTACTGCTTTTCCCCATCTATCTTATATGGATGCTCTTTATGACCGGTTGGTACCTTTTTTGCTTTATAAAAAATCACGTAGACGTTATTCATCCTCAAAGTCGTGATGACTTTATATCTGCCACTTTTGCAGCTAAGCTCCTTAACAAAAAAGTGATATGGACAGACCATGCAGACCTGAAATACATATACGCAAATTATAAGGTCTGGTACAAAAATCCAATTGGCAAGTTAGTGTTTATTGCTAGCAAGTTGGCCGACCAAGTAACCATAGAAAGTTTCAGCGAACAAAGCCTAATAAAAGAGGCCTTAGGCGGGCCGCTCCCAGCTAACTATTCGGTTATATACATAGGCGTAGTGGACAACTACAGGCCAGCCAAACGAAAGGAGAATAAGCTGACTCTTGTTTCGACCTCAAGGCTTGTGACTGCCAAGGGAATTGGAGAGTTGATTGAAGCCATGAAACTAATAGCTAGCACTGATGTCACATTAAAAATATGCGGTGGCGGGCCTGAGGCAGATCATTTTAAATCTCTGGCTCAGGGTATGAACAATATAGAATTTCTTGGGCACATCGACAATGTCCTGCAGGTTTTGCGTAGTGCCGACGTGTTAGTTCATCCAAGCTACCACGAAGGCTTTGGGCTCTCATTAGTCGAAGCGGAGATGTGTGGGTTGCCAATTATTGCGAGTGATGTTGGTAGCATCCCCGAAATTGTCAAAGATAGTGTCAGTGGTATTCTAGTGCCACCAAAAAGCGCCAGAGATCTGGCAGATGCTATCGATGCTCTAGCAAATAACCCCAAGCTAAGGGCAAGAATGGGAATGGCGGGCAGACAAATATTCCTAGACAACTTCCAGTTTGACAGAATTGTGAGAGATAAAATCATACCCCTATATAATAAGTAGAATGAAGATTCTCGCAGATACTAACCCCGTATACTCAGGCCAGTTAACTGGTATTGGTTACTTTACTGATGAGTTATTAAGCCATCTGAACAAAATCACCACTGTTGAGGGGTTCGCTTTTAATCACCGCGGGAAGAAAACTATTCATACGCCATACCCAGTACAAGAGCAAAAAGTACTACCCGGGAAACTGCTTTCATACCCAAGATATGCAAGGGTTGATGTTCCCCTAAGTGCGTTTTTTACGCTGAAGGGCTTTGATGTAGTACTGGGTACAAACTATATTCTTCCGCCCACCGGGAAAATCCCAAATGTTGCGACTGTCCACGATCTTTGCTTTGTAGACCATCCAGCTTGGGTGCAAAGCAGGAACGCACGAATATTGCGAACAATGCTTGGCAAAACTCTAGCAAGATCATCGGGGCTAATAACAATATCCGAATTTAGCGCCGAGCGAATAAGGGAGGTCTACGACTACAAAAAACCAATACTCGTAGTTTCGATCCCTCCAAAAAAATCTGCCGAAGGCAGGGTTAGACCTAAGGGCATCGAAAAGGTATCTCCTGGCAGTTACTTCCTTTTTGTGAGCACCATAGAGCCTCGCAAGAATATCAAAACTATGTTAGATGCCTTTGAGCTACTACCCAAAGAAACTCAAGCGAAGTATCCACTGATTCTGGCCGGTAAACCTGGGTGGGACCCAGAAACACTTGAGCGTTTAAGAAGCCGAAATAACAAAAATATTTACTACCTAGACTACGTCACAGAGGCCGAGCGCAACTGGCTGTATGCCAACACAGTCGCAACAATAATACCTAGCCACTACGAAGGCTTTGGAATGATGACTCTTGAATCTTTAGATGCTGGCGCTCCTACGATTACAAGCGATATACCACCACAACGAGAAATCCTTGGAAATGTAGGAGAATATTTTTCGCCACTCGATGTAAAAGCTCTTACAAAAATTATGAATAGCTTTATAAGTAGCTCATACCGAACAGCAGCTTTCAAAAAACAATCAACCGTACTAAAGAACTATTCCTGGGAGTCAACAGCAAAACAAGTAAAAGAATTTCTAGAGAAAGTTGCTAAAAGTGCTTAGTTAAACGAGATAGCCCGTTCATTGCTCTTGCGATGGGCAGAACCCGCCTAATTGTTAGTGCATCATTAAATCGTATCGACTCTGAGTTAGAAAATACCATGTAGTTTGCGATAAGGTCTGCATGCTCCTTGGCGACATAGTAACCATTTAGCCCATCAAAAATATGCAAAATATAATCGTTCTTCGGCAATATTTTGCTCCAAGCTTCGGGCTCACATGTTTGTTCGATACATATCACCCACGGCCGATTTATCTTCCAAGGGTTACCCTTAATAACTTTTTCCTCAAAGCCTTCAACATCAATCTTCAAAAAGTGCACAGGTTGTTTTTTCACGTATTTCTTGAACAGGCTGTCCAGGGTTGTGGTCTTTATCCTACCAATCGCTCCCTTTGCCGTTTCTCCATAGCCAGCTGCCACAACTTTATTGAAAGTTGATATCCCCGTATTCGCGAAACTCGTGATTTCTGCGACACCCTCTTTGTCTGAGATTCCTTTTCGGATATTAATATCCCTTGGACGATCTTTCTTCAGTTTCTCATAGCATGATACTTGAGGCTCTACGTTTATTCCTCGCCAACCGCGCACATTGTAGAATTTTGTTACTGAATCCTCTATTGGTTCATTTGCGCCTATATCAATATAAAATCCCGGCCCCTCTAGCGCGTGGAAGTATCCCCATAAAATTAAATCTTCTTTGTTCTGCGAATATGTAATCAGGCGTCCGCGAAACATTTTATCCATTCTTTCATTCTAAGCTATACTAACAACAGATGAAAATTGTAATTGATGCACGCGAAAGCGGTACCAGTACAGGTAGGTATGTAGACAAGCTTATCGAGTATTTACAAAGAATAGATACCTATAATACATACGTCCTATTACTTAAAAAAAATCGACTATCCGCTTACCAAAATATAGAGCCAAACTTTCAAGTTGTGGAGTGCAATGTAAAAGAATTTACGTTTGCAGAGCAGACAAGACTTCTAAGAGTAATCCGTAAATTAAAGCCTGATTTAGTACATTTTCCACTCGTGCAACATCCCGTACTTTATTTTGGCAAATGCGTAATAGGAATGCTCGACTTGACCACCCTACGCTTCAGAAACCCCTCTAAAAACCCCATCATATTTTGGCTCAAGCAAAAAATATACTGGTTTGTTAACTACGTAGCCACAAAAAAAGCAGCAAAGATAATAACCATAAGTGAGTTTGTTAAGAACGATATTGTTGAGCACTTTAAGATTGATCCATCTAAGATTGTCGTAACGCATAATTCCGCAGATTTTATAGCTGACAAGCCTATCGCCTACGAACCCCTTATCGACAAGCAATTCATCATGTACGTCGGCAGGCACCAACCGCATAAAAATCTAGATCGGCTCATAGAAGCGCACCACAAACTGTTGAAAGTACACCCAAAGCTAATACTCGCAATAGTTGGCAAAAAAGACAAAACTACAGCAATATTGCAAGAAAATGTGGAGAGTGCAAACTACAAAAATGTAGTATTTACTGATTTTGTGAGTGACGCACAACTACGTTGGCTATACGAACATACGGCTTGCTATGTATTTCCATCACTGAGTGAGGGTTTTGGTCTTCCCGGGCTTGAGGCAATGGTGCATGGCGCACCTGTCGCAAGCTCAAATGCAACAAGTCTACCAGAGGTATATGGTGATGCTGCGCATTACTTTGACCCTCTTGATGACAACGACATTGCTCAAAAGATTTCAGAAATCATAGACAATAAAAGCCTTCGACAGGAACTATTCACCAAAGGCAAAAAGCAGGCTTCAGAGTTTAGCTGGCGACGAATGGCCGAACAAACTCTTGAAGTCTATGAAAAATGCGCCTAAGCCGCTCTTGGTAGAACTAGATCTTCGGGTATTTCGTATTCCCCTACTGGAGGCCACTCAGCCAGCCTGCGGGTAGCTGCTTTACCTAATTTAACAAAATCTTCGCGATATTTAGCTTCTATATGATTGAGCGATGCGGTACGAGTATCTACGTCATCACCGGTGCACTTCCATAGGGATAGTTCCTGAGCCATCCAGTGCAATCGCTCATACATTTCTGTAATGTGTGGGTTACGTTCGCAAAAATCATTGTATGAACCTGGTTTTGGATAAATTATATTTGCCATACAAAAAAGTTACACCCCGAGAGTTATTCATGCAAGCATAATCACAAATGATCTATAATAAATCTGAAAGGGTACATATGACAAAGGTTAGAAAAGCCGTGATTGCGGCAGCTGGTTTTGGGACAAGATTTTTACCACAAACTAAGGCAATGCCGAAGGAGATGTTGCCACTTGTCGATAAACCAGTAATTCAATTCGTAGTTGAAGAGCTGGTTGAAGCCGGCATTGAAGATGTCATCATCGTCACCGGCTACCATAAACGCAGCATTGAAGACCACTTTGATGATCTCAGCGCCGATCTAGTGAAGAATTTACTCGATGGCAATAAAACCGATTTGCTTGAAAAGACAAGAAGAGTTTCTGAGCTTGCCAATTTTGTTTATGTACGCCAAAAGGGCCCCTACGGCAATGGCACTCCACTTCTTTGCACCGAACACCTTATCGGCAATGAGCCTTTTATCTACACGTGGGCTGACGACTTTATTAAAGCTTCACCAAACCGCTTCAAACAATTGATTGATATCTATAAAGAATTTCACTCTTCTGTTTTGGCGGGTGTCCGCGCTAACGACGATGAAGACTACAAAAAATACGGCTTTGCCGGTGGTACAGAGGTTCGACATGGGCTGATAGATGCCGATGCTATCATCGAAAAACCAGGTAAAGACAATGCCCCTTCAGACCTAGCAACAAATAGCGCCTTTCTTTTGACGCCAGATATTTTCGGCTACCTTAAACAAGCGCTTGAAGAAAAAGACGAAAAAAGCGAGCTATTCTACA
Source organism: Candidatus Saccharimonadota bacterium (assembly GCA_020428535.1). Lineage (GTDB taxonomy): Bacteria > Patescibacteriota > Saccharimonadia > Saccharimonadales > JAGQMS01 > JAGQMS01. The sequence goes on along the minus strand of JAGQMS010000003.1, from coordinate 29,550 downwards.
ACGACGGCCTAAAACGGATGCTCAAAGATGATAAAAAGGTATATGTTGCCGAGATTAAGGGTGGAAAATATTACGACGCTGGCTCAAAACTTGGCTACCTCAAAACCGTCGTAGACTTCGCCCTTGAAAACCCAGAGATCAGCGACGAATTCCGCAAATACCTAAAATCCGTTATTTAGTATCCTTTACTTAACAGGTTAACTAACGTGGGGATTCTTTTTGATTTCGAAAATATATATTCCGCTAACTATTGATGTAGTAGCCGCAAGACTCAAGGCTAGATATATCCACCAGGTTTTTCCACTGCCCTTTTCCTGTACTGGTGGTGAAATATTTTCTTCAGGGAAGAGCTTCTGGACTTCATCGACTCCACCAACTGCAGATTGTGGGTTAGTCTTAGTGTCTTGTGCTCCAGCAACAGCCAAAATTGCTTGCGGAGAATTCGTTGATTCGCTGGCAGTTTGTACGGGACTGTCATATGCGAATGGTGCTTGAGCTGATGTATTTGAGCTAGGTAACTCAAAGAAGCTATTTGGTTCTTTGAGGACTTCTTTAAAGTTGTTCTCGCCCACAACCGCTGTTGTCAGAGTATCAATGGTTACTTCTAATGGCTCAGACTCCCCGCCACCAGCTACCGCTTGCACGATGATAGTATTCCCAAAATCAGAGCCTAGATCAATCTCGAATGCACCTTCAGTTGCCGGGACTGAGGCCAAAATAATTCCGCTAACGGGATCTCTGAAAAGAAGAAGATCATTTTCTGAAAAAACATCAGCACCCCAAACAAATTCTAAATTCGTGGAGCCTTCGGCCCTTGATGCGCTAATATCGTTGATCGAATCGATAGTTGTGGGGAGATATGTCTCCTCGCTGTTTGAAGATGTCGGCACATACGGCATGACTAGCTCAGAGAGTACGTTCCCTCCGCCCTGATCACCCTCCATTGCATAAACACGCATAAAGCCACTTTCCGTGACTGGTGATGAAATCTGGACTGCCGGACCTTCGCTAGTTTGATCAATCACACCATCTCCATCAAGGTCCCAAGAATAGCTTCGTGCCCCTGAGATCGGCGAGGTTAAAAGTTGTTGGTTTGGTGTAATTTCTAAATTAACAATTTGCAAGTTTGGAATTAGTTCAGTTGGCGCAACTAGTGGATTTAGATTAGTCCCCGGTAAATATTGTTTGAGATTCATAAGGCTCGGAATATGGTTAAGGATCCTCCACATAGCATCTCGCATCTGAGGCTCACCGAAGGTGTCATATTTCAAATATAGGCCTCCGGTACTCTCGGCCAAGTTCTTCAACTGAGCCTCAACCGATGCAGGCGGGAATGCTTGAATTCCGTCTCTGGCTTTGTGTGGCTGAACTATGTCCACCACAAATCCCCTCGCTCTTGCTAAGGTGACGGCATCAACAAGACTTCGACTAACGTACCTGGAATTAGTGTCCGGGCCAGCGTATTTGCATGTATCGCTCGCCAATACATCAAGGATATTCTCGCACAAGAAAGACTGATTATATGTACTGAAGGTTGCACCATTATTACAGTGGCTCACACCTGGTATAGGGAAAGCGCTCAAAACTGAAGTACTGCATGCATCAAATGTGTAGCTCTCTGATGCCGGGCGCTCCGCAAAGACAACCACATGCCTGACCGCCTCCTTCCGCCAGCCAGCAAATGTCCCAGCGCGCTCAATTGCCATGCCGTGGTTTTCTGGGTAGTCACCTCCACCTCCCGGTGGGCCATAGAGATAGGGTGACCATTTGAATGTATTCGCTATATTGCCCGTAAGCTGATTTGGCACCTGTGAATATGCAGCGATATAGCTCTTACCATAGCCACTACCGCCAGCCATATCGGTGTACATAATGCTTCCTGTGTTCAGATTTGGGAATATGTTCTTGTCTTCTACCAGAATGTTAGGAAGTTTGTTGAGATACTGGAACAAAGCATCGTCATTGCCCGAAGTTCGGTTGAAGGCAAACATAATGTCAATGTGCCGATCATTTACCTGAGAACCGTCGTATATTTTTTTTGAGGGGTCTGCATCAGAATCAAGCCCGCCCCTGGCGATTTCAATTGGCGCTAGTTCGTTGCGAATATTGTTGAAGACCTCTTCAGCGGCTTCAGGCACTCCAAAGTTCGGATATCTCATGTGACCATCCCCCATCGCAGCTTTAGGGTCTTTCCATAAAGAGTAGTCATTGCCAGGTAGAGCATGTTTTTTTATCGCCCAAGAAACACCGGAGAAATTAGTGCACACAAAGTCATCTTCATGGCACCAACTAATGGTCTTGTATTTCATATCTTCCGGAACGTAGGGAAACTCGGGCCCTGCCAAGCCCGTTTCTCGCAAACCCGCAGTACCGCGTGCCCAAGGATATGAAACGGGTGTGTCTAACAAATCGAATTTATTGAACTTCGCTGCGATGTATTTTGGATCGCCGAATAGCACTACGTTGTCTATGACGCTTCTTTGTTCTTCGGGAATTATCTTTAGAGCTTCGTGAACTACGTGCGCTCCTTGCGAGTATCCGCCAACTACAATCCTTTGGTTTGGACAGTTTGAGGTTTCAAAATTTACTTGCCCTGCCAGCTCGTGGGCACCACTGTCAACACTATTGCGGTAATCTCCGGCCGGCCACCAAGAAAAAGCGGCGTTCATCATATTTTGAAAGTTCCCGCTCAAAGGGTTGAAGTCAAAGACACCAACGGCCGGATAACCGTTGACGCTCCAACCATGACCTGAATTATGTATTGAAATAGCCTTGTAGTTTATGTGTGGGAGGTCGGCTTTGATGTGCTTTTCCATCCACTGAAAGAATGCACCCGGAACTTCTTCTTGTTTCGCAAACTCTTTTGTGAAGGGAAAATTAATATACTCATCATCAGGATTAGATGACGATCCCCTGGCAAAAAGTACAATTAAATCGGCGCAAGAACTATCTGTATTCTCAATCTGTTTCGCGTCCGCATTAATGACTACAAAAACGCCCGCGAGTATTGTTATGGCCAGGAATAAATTACCTACTTGCCGTCGAAATATAAACATATTTATCTTTGCCATTAACGGATATGCTTACGTTAACACCAGCGCCAGTAAAACATTCGTAGCTATAACTAAAACCCTCTGGCTGACCCAATGATGACTCATCCTTATACGCAGGGCTCACGCAACCAGAAGATTTAACAATATTCTCTGCCTGCTCTTTTGTAAGATTTTCGGGCAGTTTATATTCGATCGATTTATGGAAACACATGCTTTCACTTTCGATCGGGCATTGACGCCCTGCTATTCCACTATTTTCATCAGTTTTATTAATCTGCCAATCCGCAGGAATCTGAAGCTTATTGAACACACTCTCAACCTCTGCAAAATTTGGGTGGGCAGAAGTAAACGGGTAAACAAACCAGTTAATAATTAATACTCCAAGAAATAGCCCCGGAATTCCAATCACTAAACCCATAATAAGTAGTGTTTGCTTATATACTGTCGACATGCCCGCCTCCGTCAAATACTAGGAAATAGTATGGGCCAAAGAGTTCACGTTTTCAACAATATTTCAGCTAAAGCGATAGATTCTGCTAAACCAGCTACTTAGTAGCCTTTTCAGTCGCTTCACTTGATTCATCCACCTCAACACCCTCAGACGGCATGATCACTACTCGGCGGTCTCGGCCTTCGCCGATGCTTTCGGTGTCTAGGCTATACTCTGAGGCCACTTGGTGCACAACGCGCCTGTCGGCAGAATTCATAGGCTGGAGTTCTTTTGGCTCGCCAGATTTTTTGACTTCCTCCGCCCAAACCTTGACTTGTGAAGCCAGTCGATCGGCTCGGTGCTTTTTGTAGTCGGCAACATCAACATTCACTCTGGTATATTTGTGGCCTTGGCACTTTAGGGCATTGCTGACCATATATTGTAGCGCCCGCATGGTGTCGCCTCTTTGGCCTATCAAAAAGCCATTCATATGAGTTGACGGTATCGAAAGTTCGATCACGTCTTCATCGTGAGACGCATGGACATCCGTGTTTAATCCAAAAAACGAAAGAAGGTCTTCCAGATACTTCTTTGCGTAGGTAATTGAGTCATCCATTTCATTTCCTCCTCTTCTTTTTCTTGGATTTCTTTGAAGGGGTTTTGTTTTTCTTGGGAGGAATTATTTCAGCTTCAATTGTTTTTCGGCCATCTACCTGAGCAATGGTTGATTCTAATTCTTCTTCGTCTCGACCGAGGATGTACCACTGCTGAACATATTGGATTAGCCCGCTGACAAACCAGTAAAGACCAAGTGCACAAGCAAAGTTAACGGTAGTCATTAGTATCAAAACGGGGATGAAGAATCTCATCATACGCATAGTTGCGGCGTTGACTTCGGCCTGATCAGCTTCTTGCCCAGTGCTCGCATCTTTTAGAATTTGCCGTAGGCCTCTAGCCTGCTTGTCCGTCACCATCAGCATCTTGCTGGAGTAATATTGAACGATGGCACTCAAGATAGCGATAGCAATTCCAGGCCAGTAAATCTTAGCTGTTGAAGGGCTAAATATACTTCCTTCGAGTGGTTTTCTGGTCAAATCAATAATGCCAAAAAGCGTCATATCGAGTTTATCGATATTGGCTGATAAAGCTATCATCCAGGGAGTGTTTTGGATGAAACCATACGAATATTTCACTATCTCATTTGGGTCGGCAACAATCTTTTTGATCCCATTGAACAGAGCTATCAAGATTGGCAACTGCAAAATTGCAGTTCCAAGCGAGCTAAATGGGCTAATCCCGCGCTCTTTGTAGAGCTGCATGGTTAGCTCAGATTCTTTGACGCGGTCACCCTTGGTCTCTAGCTTGATGCGCTTGATTTCAGGTTGAAGCTCGCGCATAGCTTTCGAGCTATGAAGTTGTTTTTTGAGTAGTGGCCAAAGAAGTAATCTCAGCACTATCGTAAAGATAATAATTGCTAGCCCAAGGTTGTGGCCAGGCAAGTAGGTGTAGATTAAAGTAAGCAAATTAAAGAGTGGCTTACTCACAAGTGTGTCAAACATATCTGTATTCTAGCACGTTTACCTTTGGTTAGACGACTGAGTGCGAATGTCCTTCAAAATTCGTTTTACGAGTTGCTCAACATCTTTGGCTGGGCAAATCGCTAAGTCTTGGTCGTAAACCGTAAAGACTACATCTTGATTAGTTAGGTACTTTGGCGCCTGAATACGGATTTGTTCATAAATCCTACGGCGAATTCGATTTCGGATTGGCGCTGCCTTAGCACTCTTTTTGCTGATTACTACACTGGCCCTATATTCTTCACGTCGCATATTTGTGACAAACTTTACCGAACAGTGCTTGGTGCGAATCGTTCTGCCTTTGCGATACACATAAAGTAAGCCATTCTGGCCATGAAACCTATTTTCTGAAGTGATCATATAAATATAGTAAGTACTTAATGGTAAATGGTAAAGAAATTAGACCCCGCCTTTTCGGCGCAGGTCTAATATCAAATGCGTTTATGTGGGTTTATTTGCTTAGCTTAGCTCGACCCTTGGTCATTCGGCGCTTTAGCACCTTTTGGCCAGCCTTTGAGGCCATTCGCTTCAAGAAGCCATGTTCTTTCTTGGCTTGTCTCTTTTTTGGTTGAAATGTTCTTTTTGGCATTTATTCTCCTTAGTTGTTGATGGCGTCAGCAAGAGTATGAAGTCATTTGTTTCTTGACATATCTTTGTTTGCCACGCTTTAGACCGGCTATTATTGTAATAAAAACGGGGTTTTTCGGCAAATTTATGGTTGTTTATGCACATAATTATCCTGTTTTTCCACATTTTTACAGATTAGGTTACCGGCTGTGCATAAATTAACCCCCGTTTGCCAAAATTGAGCTCTTGGAACGTAGTGTTTTTTGCATAGCATGTGGAAAACTAGTCGCATGACTGGTATATTTAGCTATAGAAATTAAATAAGCCAAGCCTGGCGCCATGGGGGTACTCTAAGATGGTCTTTGACGAAAGTCGTGCTCGAGACGATGAAATATGGCAGGCCGTTTTAGGTGAGATTGAGCTGTCTGTCTCGCCAGGTAGCTTTATCACTTGGTTTAAAAATACTCGCCTGCTCCGAAATGGTGACGAAACAATTGTAATTGGCGTTAATAATATATTTAGCAAACAGCAGCTTGAGCTGAAATACGACAAGTTAATCCGCGATACGCTTGAAAAGAACAACATTGTTCCAAAAAAGCTTGAATATAAGATTCACTCTACAGTTTCTCCAAAAAAGACTTCCGCCAAAGAATCTGATGAGCCGGTGATCCTCGATCAGATCGAACAGCCAAAGAATGGGACCACCGCCCCATCAGTTGCGCACACTTATCGCCAGGGCCTAAATGAAAAATACATTTTCGAAACATTTGTAGTCGGTGGAGGTAACGAATTAGCCTTTGCGGCTTGCCAAGCAGTTGCCGACCACCCCGGTACCAAATATAATCCCCTATTTGTTTATGGCGGTGTTGGTATAGGAAAGACTCATATCATTCAGGCTGTGGGCAACGAAATCTTGCGCCGAGATGCTACAAAAAAAGTAGTCTACATTACAAGCGAGCAGTTTGTTCAGGAGTTTATCGATGCTGTGCGCTACAGAAAAGCTAGTGAGTTTGCGAATCACTATCGAACTGCTGACGTCTTGATCATTGACGACATTCAGTTCATCTCAACCAAAGAGAAAACCCAAGAAGAGTTCTTCCATACATTTAATGCTCTACAACAGGCGAACAAACAGATAATCCTTAGCAGTGATCAACCACCCCACACAATCGCGACGCTTGAAGATCGCCTCAAAAGTAGACTTTCAATGGGCATGACTGTAGATATGCAGGCGCCAGACTTTGAGACAAGATGCGCCATATTGAAAAATAAGTCCCAACAACACGGCCTCGAACTGGATCATGATGTAGCTGAATACATCGCCAACTTCCCTCAGACCAATGTTCGAGAACTTGAGGGACTATTAAACCAATTAATAGCTTTTTGTGAGATGCGCAATATTACCCCAAGCCTTGCAGTTGCCCAAGGGCTACTCGGTGCGAGAACTAGACCAAAACACATCACCGCAAAGAGCGTCATCGAAAAAACCGCCAGGTATTTTTCATTATCAATTGATGAGATAACTAGCGCAAAAAGAGACAAAGACATCGTCGTACCGCGCCAAATTGCCATGTATTTACTTAGAAGCGAGTTACACCTCAGTTTTCCCAAGATCACTAGAGAATTAGGCCGAAAAGACCATACTACTGCTATGCATTCTGTCGAAAAGATAGAGCATGAGATTAACTATGACCCGGACCTGAAACAATGTGTTAGCGAAATAAAGGAGAGGCTATATGCGTAGTCTGTGGACAAGATGTGTGTTGGGCTTAGTAAAACTAGTGGATTTTACCCACAACGAGTCCACAAAATCCACAATTTTGTGTTCATCCTGGTTGAGTCTTAGTCGCCTAACCACAAATAAACTCAGGTTTTTCTACCACAAAATCCACAACCAAATTGCACAAATTAACAGTTCAGGAATATCCTTTTTACACACTTTCCACCTAGCCTATTACTATAACTACATATATATAAATAAAGGATTCGGAGAGGCCGCATTATGAAAGTTCAAGTAACCCAAGAAAATCTAAATAAAGCAATTTCAGCTGTAGCAAGAGTGGCCGTATCTTCCCGCAATCCGCTTCCAATACTGAATAACATCTTACTCAGAACAGACAAGAACCGACTTACAATCTCAGCTACTAATCTTGAAATAGCTATCACCGAACACGTCGGTGCAAAGATCGAAACTGAAGGAGCTATCACCCTGCCAGCAAAACTTCTTCAAGAATTCATCTCTTCCCTCCCTAGCGGAACCATAACACTTGAGACAAAAGATCATAAATGCACAATATCGAGCGGAAACTACAATTCAGTCGTCAACGGTATGCTGGCCGATGAATTTCCGATTGTTCCAAAGATAGAAAAAGGTGTGTCTATTAGTATTGGCGGTAAGGATCTAAAAAAAGCCTTACAGCAAGTGATAATCGCCGCATCAAATGATGATACAAGACCCGTACTGACTGGGGTGTATGTTCACGTACACGAAGGCGATCTTTACATGGTAGCGACAGACAGCTATCGTCTAGCGGAGAAGAAAGTCATGCCTTGCAAAGAGGACATATCCATTCTGGTGCCATCTAATGCACTTAATGATGTTCTAAGAATTGTGAGTGACCAAGATGAAGATGTGGTTATCTCTACCGACAACCAACAAGTAGTTTTTAGGATTGGCGAAAGCGAACTTGTGTCTAGGTTGGTGGATGGTAACTACCCAGACTATCGTAAGCTAATACCAAGCAAATTTATCAATAGTGCCCAACTACCGAAGGATGAGTTTGTAAATGTCACTAAGGTTTCGAGCTTGTTTGCTCGTGAAAGCGCTGGCAGCATTACACTCAATATCGACGAAGTAAATAAACAAATGGTGATTAAATCAGTTGCCTCCCAACTTGGCGAAAACACAGCTTCAGTTGTTGGAGAGGTATCAGGAGAAGGCGACGTAACAATTAATTCCAGATATCTACTAGATGCTTTGAACGTAATGAGCGTAAAAAGCGTTAGCTTCTCCTTTAATGGGAAGCTAGAGCCATGCCTGCTAAAAAGCGATGAACTTTCAGACTACCTACATGTCATCATGCCCCTCAAGAGCTAAACAGATAAGTCGAGTATACTTAAGAGTGCTATGCCAATCCAATCGATAACACTGAAGAATTATCGATCTTATAAAGAGGCTAGTTTTGAATTTGACTTAGGAATTACGATCATCATTGGCCCGAATGCCTGCGGCAAAACAAATCTACTCGAAGCGGTATATATGTTAGCTCAAGGCTCGTCATTCCGCGTTAGTGACAAAGATGTCGTAAAGCATTCCATGCAATGGTCACGGATCGAGTCGGTTTTTAGTGGTAATGAGCGCGTTCTGAAGCTCGAGTCTGGCATACCAAAAACCAAAAAGACATTTGTTATCAACGGCAATAATAAAGCGCGTCTAGGCTTTGATGATATTTTGCCTGTAGTGTTGTTTGAACCTGACGATATACGTTTGGTTAGTGGCTCACCAGAGAGGCGGCGGAGCTATCTCAACGATCTTCTTACGCAAACCGTGCCTCTATACAAAAAGACACTACTCTCATACAACAGGGCTTTAAAACAAAGAAACACTCTCCTAAAAAAAGGTGCTACAAAAAATACGCTTTTCGCATGGAATGTGATCATGGCCCGCTCTGCTAGCGAGATTGTGAAATGGCGCCTTCAAGCTATCGAAGAAATCAATAAAAATATTACAAAGGTATATTGTGATATAGCCGGCAAAAAACATCACATTCGTGTCACCTACAGCGGTATCGTTGAGGGCGATTATATGTCTTACATGTTAAAAAAACTTGAGATAAATACAGAACTTGATAAAGCGCGAGGCTATACTGGTTTTGGTCCACACAGGGATGATCTTTTAATTGAGATAGATGATAGGCTCGCCAATCTCACAGCTTCACGCGGTGAGACCAGAACCATTACTCTTGCGCTGAAAGTAATTGAAATGAAGATGATCGAGGCATCCAGGGGTATTCAGCCAATTCTGCTTCTGGATGATGTTTTTAGTGAACTAGACGGCACAAGACGAAAAAAATTAACCAGCTTTCTTTCTGGCCACCAAGCAATTATCACTACAACCGATGCAGATGTCGTTGGAAAGAATTTTATCCAAACAGCTCAGATCGTTTCTTTAGGTTAATATTCGGTATTTTTCGGCGGTACGGACTCATCTGTTAACTGATCACCATATTCCACACCAGTTGGGTAGCTGTATGAATACGAAATCGTAGATAGATCGTCAACACCGGTTTTGTCTTTTATTAAATTTTGAGCTTCTTGGAATGCAACAGGGTCCTTCTCGCCCATTAGTAAGTTGATGGTACTGTCCTTTGCAATGTATTCAATATAGTAGTTGCTAGCCTGATATGGCAGGGTTGCAATGAAAGCATTTAGCTTACTCGCGGAAGGTAACTCAGAATCGATACTAGTATTTTTAGAGTCGTTATTTATGTGGTTTTTAATTCGGTCATTGCTTGTGCGGCTCGCGATGATTGTTATTTTGTCTTTCGATTTATCGAACTTTCCGGCTAACGTTATTTCTCCAGTTGAATCATTTGAGGATTCCGAACTAACATTGAATACCACGGCGACATTTTTTCCGTTATCATATTTATCTTTCATGGTTTTCCGGGCAAAGTAAGCAACGTCATCTCTCAAAAGATTGTCGGAGTTTAGATTGTTAAACGGAAAGTACGCCTGGTCTTTGTACACCAAAAAAGCTGCATAGCCTGGTTGTGGCAAGTCGCCGTCGGTTTTTGGACCCTTTGATCCTCGTGAAGAGAATATAATTATCAGTATTAATGCAACGGCCGCAATAAGCGGCAAGATCATCAAGGGCTGCTCTTTGAATAATTGTAATAATCGATTTGGTTCTTTTTTTGGCTGTGTTTGTGGATTCATTTAGAGTGCTCCTGGCTGTAAAGTTTTTTGTCCAACATATCTGACGGCCCATTGGTAACTACCCTTACCGTCAATCTCTAAGCCGACATTGTAACTTCCTGGTACACCCCTAACACCCGAGAGATATCTAGTGCTCGAAGTCTCCACGGTTATCAATTTCTGAGTTGTTGGGTCATAGCTAACAACTATTGCAATGTGGCCATCACCACCTGCTCCGGTACAGGCACTACCTTTTCCGATAAGATCCCCAGGCTGAATGGTGTGCATGTCTTCAATCCTTTCAAAATTACTATTTGAAAGGTAACCGACTGAACACAAACCGTTGAGGTCCAGACCAAAGGTGCGGTATATGGCCATACCGACCAGAGCGCTACAGTCTAAGAACTTGGGGTTAGGTTCTGTCGGTAGTGCTCTTTGAGGAAGACTATATTCAATACCACTAAGTTGATTAATCGCTGTACAGGCTATGGCCGCGTTGCCATTATTTGCTCCACAATCAGGTATATATTTCGAAGCATCTCCAGTACTTGCGTTGGAGCCAGCACAGTTACCAAATCCTGAATAATATGCCCCACTGCCCCTCGGTGGAACGTCAGGCGAAACATTAATCCCTGTAATTGCCGATATTACACTTGCTGCGGTCTTCCAGTAGGTGCCTGGGTTGTACTGTGTATCCCACGACACTCTCACGTCAGGCATCTGAGGGTCTCCCAAGTTTAGACCATCCCCGGGGTAGTGTATACCGCCTGTTTGGTGCACAGAGAAATATTCGTACATCGTAGTTACGTCTACGTAGTTTGCATGTGATTTATCGACGATATTTCGCTTTAGTTGATCTAGGAAGGCTGTCATTCCTTCGATAGGGCTATCGAAGTGTATATATCCTCCATCACCCTTCATGCCAAAATAATTATTGTTCGCTCTCGGGTTATTACCTGCCGTTCCAAAATTGTTCTCTTGCTTTCCAGAGACCATCACAATCATGGGGTTGACGTTTCGAGCTTTTGTCTCAGCAAGAAGCCAAGAGCCGAGATTTGGAATTCCAAACCATGGCGAGTCCGAAACACTATTTCGTATATAGTCCTCAATGCTTTTTGCCATGGCCGCCTCGTCGGGGAACGGTGGATAATTTAGTGATGTTGGGTCGTAGGCCCCAGAAGGTGCGGCGCTAATATTTCCCGAAAATTCTCCTGGTTTTGGGAGCTGGGATATCAGCCAATCGGCTTTTTTCTGTCTCGCTGGACCGTTGTCTACATGGACTCCATCACCACCGGCGGTTGGTGCAATTCCGGGGTCGGCAATCGCAGCGGTTGAGTAATGTATTACCGTGAAATTATTTGCCGAGGCGGCAGATTCAATTACCGCATTAACGTCTTGATATGTTTTACTTCGCCCACCTGTGAAGTACGTATCTACCCAATAAATCGCAGCGGTTGGATTGTTTGAACGAATGGTCGAAATAAGCTCGTTTATCTCTGTCCGAAAATCAAGCTGCTCTAGGTTTGTACCTAACCCGATCACAATAATATTTGCATTTGCATAGTCTTGAGTGTGTTCTGCGATATGCTTGATGCTATTGGCAACATTTACTCCTCCTTGAGCCTCAACTGACGGACCAATTATGCGAGGCGCAACTGATGTACTGTCGGTACCCCCAACTGCCGGGATAGTCGTGTCTACATCATAGCCTGCGGCCTTAGATTTCTCTAACAAGAATCCACTTGCAGTTTCATAATTCTCCGGTTTCGAACTGCCTTTTACCATGTGGTATGTAAGTGAGTCGCCTATATAGAAGAGTTTATTGCCACCAACCACTTGGGAGGTGGTTGTTGTACTGCAATTACTTAAGCCGGGGATATAAAAGGTATAGTTCTGTCCGCTTCCAATGTACGCTAGCGCCCTACCACTACCTATTAATTGGGAGATTAATAGAGTAAATGTAAATAGGTATTTAGTTATAATTTTCGAATAATTCTTTTTCATATATTTAACTTACGATTGGGCATATCTCCTGGCTTATGTTAATCGGATTGCTTTGATACGAGGCACCATTGAAAAATGGTGTCTTCATTAAGGAGCCATCCCAGTTTAATTCCCAGTGGACATGCCCGTAGTGACTACTTTGATCGGCTGCATCCTCAACGCAATTAATACCCTGCTGGTGGTCCCATTCCACTCGCCAAAATTTTACATATTGAAGCCCCAAAGCATCGGCATTAGCAATTAGCCAACCCATCATCTCATTACCATTTTTTAGACCATCTGCCGTACCAGCGTTAGCATAAGAATCCCACGCTCTTCCTTCGCCGTGCTTGCTTACACCCTTTGGTTCTGGGCCACCCTTGCAAGTAGCGTGCGTACCCGATCTGCCACCCCACCTCTGGTCTATGAACACATTTAGAGCATTGATGCCAGGCTGGTTATTGCCGGGTCGAGTTTCAGCACCTGCAGGTACTTTGTCAGTCCATTGACACTTTGGGTTGGTGCTTTCATTCCAAGTCATGTATATGTGTTGCCAATCATATTTAAGGCCTGGCTTTTTGTAGTCACCTAACTGAGCGGCACTAGGTGGTACGATTCCTATGTGCGAGATGCCACTAATATTTGCATTGCCTGAAGTGCTGGCAGAACCACTACCAGAGGCTGATGATGTTCCCGAACTAATTGATTTTGCGTCCCCTGCACCCTCAAAGATAGAGCAGTTGTTGTAAGTAATATCTTTTGCAAGGAAACCAGCACCTGCGCAGTTGTCTATATTGTAAAGCCCGAGTCGTTGGGCGTCCTCATCACCACACATCGAATAGTCGCCAGGGTTAAGGGCTTGAGTTGATATCGAGTCTGTAAAACACTTCTGGTATTTTGACTTTATTTCTTCAAGGCGTCCCGGCGTACCGTCAATGTAGATTGCATTTTGTACGGAGTCAATTTGCATCACAGAATCGGGGATGCCCTTTAGGGAGTATCCGTAAGTCTCGAGATAACCATTACCTAGCGCCTTAGCTTTTGGGGAAATCAAATTCCCCAATGAACTAAGTCCTGATTTTGAAAATATAAAACCTAACGATTTTGAAAATATAGCGCCTGGTATAGATGCGGGGTCCCCAGGCAGACTTAGAGATAGTTGACTGACTAGCGAATATGGATTCTTGGGGCTGAGCGAAGCGAACCTTCCATACTGCTCATAAGTTTGCTTCTTAACGAGATTCATAGCAATTTCCTGGTCCCTATAAGCTTGGGCCAAGGTAACGTCTGTGCCCCCTGCATTTTTACCGTATTCAGACGACAACCCCATCATCCCCACGTCGAGCTTATTCATATTCTGTGTACTTCCAGGGAGCATGGTACCAAGTGAGCCAGCCATCGCAAATAGCATTTTTGGTAAAGCATATTCAAATAAAATTTTACCGATACCAACCGCTCCCGCTATCTTTACTGCTGCTTTTATAGCTTCTATACCGACCCTTACACCCCCCTCTGCAGTAGCCAAAGTACCAAATGATGCAGCTAGCGCTACAAAATCTATTGCCATTATAGAAAACTGAACTCCGGGTTTAAGAATGTATTTACAGAGTGAATTGACCATATCTTCAGTAACAGAATCAGTGCCGGGTATAAAAGAAAATCCGGCTCCAAATATACCTCCAATTGGGCCAAACGCTAAAGTTCCAGCTGCAGTTGCCGCCGCTGTATTGAGTAGCTGTGTAGTTACGCTAGCTATTGTTGATATCGTAGGTAAGTCTATTCCAAAGAATTTAAAAGGCAAATCCATAACAGCTAGCTTACTAGTATCGGATATTTCGTCCTCGGGTGTGCCATTGAGGCGTTGCATTGTAGCTGATTTCTCGCTGTTTTCGTAAAATGCATCATGATCGGCCACTATTGACATATCCGTATTGTCGCCACTTGTTGTCTGTTCGGCAAAGCCAGCTTCATTGGCTGCAAGTCTAATTGCGGAATCAATCCTTGTAGTCAGCATGTCGTTAACACTTTGACCGACATCCCTTATTATGCACCCCATTGTAACCAAGAACACCCCCGTACTAATATTGGAATATGTTTCAACGGGGCCCTTTAGGGACGTTACAACTCTACCTACCCTAGAGCTTGGGTCGATCAGCGGTGCCACTCTTGCTGCAGTTGCCGCATCAGTTGCTACGGTTGCAGGCGATACGTCACCGATCCCATCTGCTAAATCTGCCTCAACATTTTTGGCCGCTTCTTCAAGGGCCCCCTTAGGCTTCGCCGGACTCTCACCGCCGTTTGCGACTTCATTTTGTGCCTTTATCTCCGACGACTTTCGTTCAGCGTCCGTTAGCTTATCTTCGGTGACTCCTTTTTCTGTTGCAGTTGCTTTTAGCCGATCTTTAATCCTTTGATATCGGTCACCGAACGTTACCTTAACTTTACTTTCCAGTAACGCTCTTGTCTCTCCTTGGAAGTACTTGTTGTGCTTGGCCCCTTCTAGCACCCTTCCTGCTGTTTCAGTGAGTCGTGTTCTAAATTCCTCTGCAGGTAGAACTTTTGCCCCATCTGGACGAACTTTTGCGTTTTCGCTAATATACTTCTCACCTGTAACTGGGTCGGTGTATCCGGTAATATGTGAATCACCAAAGACCCCCCCATTCTCAACTGTAAGATTCATCTTTCCGTCTGAAAGTGATTTTAGCGCTTCTTCGGGGGAGTAACCTCTTATTTTTTGGCCAAGCGTAGTCTTCTCAAAATCCAATGTTCCGGTAGAGTCTGGACTCATTGTTTCGAAAGACCTCAGGTTAGACTGTATCCTTTTTGCTATCTGATAGTGAAAACGAGCAAAACGATAATCCCACAAAAGATTTCTAATGTGTTCGCTACGGTAGATCGTCATAAACATCAGAAAACCAATCAAAATAGCCATCACAAATCCAGAAAGTCCAGCGAATATAAATAATCTTCTTCCTCTTCTCGAGTTTCTCTCTTTTTGAACGCCGCTGACAAAGCCTATAGCCTTATCTACTCTCTCATTACCCGTGAAATAATCTTCATCCTCATCGTCATCGTCAACTTCATTGGCTTCTGCATCACTAAGTCCACCGCCCAAATTACCGTCTTTGTCCAGTGGTCTATTCTTAAGTTCTTTATCTCCATACTTCTCGTCCAGTCCGTCGACTAGGTGTTCGCCTGAATCTTGATCATTATAAAAGTCATCCCTCTCATCGGGGAATTCACTTTTTTGGTCATCAATTTCAATTTTTTCAGGCATGATCCCTCAAGAACTCTTATACTTGAATTATACCTTA
The DNA here is from genome assembly GCA_020428535.1 of Candidatus Saccharimonadota bacterium. Lineage (GTDB taxonomy): Bacteria > Patescibacteriota > Saccharimonadia > Saccharimonadales > JAGQMS01 > JAGQMS01. The sequence goes on along the minus strand of JAGQMS010000003.1, from coordinate 13,709 downwards.
CATCCCCGGAGAGATGCGATTGTTTAGGTCAATTGTGCCTTGACCCTCGAGCTCGCCTTGGGCAATCTGTGCTACTTGCGCGGGGTTGGTGGTTATCAGCTCGGTCTCCGTTGGGCTAGCCAAAATCTGAATGTGAACATGATTTTGACCTGCAAAAAATAATCCTTGACCAACCGGGAATTGGCTGAGACGCTTTTTCTCTTCGCCAGTGAGCTTGAACACGTCAGAAAGTACATCAACCGCTGATGTAGATTGTTTCAAGAGAACTTGCATTGAGGCGTTCGACACAATCGCTCGACCCATTCTAGAGCTCATCATATCTTCGACATCCTGAGTGATAGTGGTAATGCCCAGGCTGTACTTTCTGGCACGTTTTGCTAGAGAGAACATAAAGTTGGCGCTATCCTCATACTTCATTAATTGCCATGCTTCATCTACTAGCAATATTCTTTTTCGTTGGTCTGCTTTAGTCTTGTTCCAGATGTAGTTCAAAACGATATACATAGCGACTGGTCGGAGTTCGTCTTCAAGATCGCGCACATTGAAGACCACCATCTGATTGTTGATATCAATGTTGCTTTGCTGAGAGAATATCCCTGCAAAAGTTCCGCTAGTATATTTGCGGAGACGTTGAGCAAGTTGTGGACCGGTGCCGCCCATATGCAAAAGCGTGTCATAAAGATCAGATATAGTTGGTGGCGGGGACTTATGAGTTAAGGGGTCGTTGGTAATCCCAGCTCGAGCGTAGGTTTCGATCAATGCGGCATCAAGATCACCTTCCTCGACAGGTGTTAGGGCTAGGATATTTTGCGCACCTTGAGCTGAAGCTGAGGCTCCCCCCATCATCAGGCGCAATAAACCATGAAGGGTTATCAAGTTGCTTCTCAGGGCATTGTCAGCTTCGTCTGCATCAACTACGGTTGGGATGTCGAAGGGATTCAGTCTAGTTGGCGAATTTAAAGACAGTTTCACGTATGCCCCGCCGACTGCTTCGCACATCCTCTGATATTCGTTCTCGGGGTCGATAATAAACACCTCAATACCCATCATCATGCTTCTGAGTGCCTCAAGCTTCACCGTAAAGCTTTTTCCAGCACCGGACTTAGCGAACACCACAGAGTTTGCATTCTCTAGGCTAAAGCGATCAAAAATAACCAACCCAGAGTTATGCATATTAATACCGTAAAGAATACCCTTGTCATCTGTGAGATCGGCGCTGGTGAATGGGAAGGCTGTTGAGAGCGCTCCAGTATTCATGTTTCGACGGATCTGGAGCTGGTCAACGCATTGTGGGATTGTGCTGTTGAGGCCCTGTTCTTGTTGAGCGCTAGCTGGCTTGCTGTAAACAAGCTGTTGGCCAAGCATCGATTCGACTTTATGTGCTACAAACTCAAGCTCATCCATTGAATGGGCATAGACTGTGAAATAGAAGCAGAATCTGAAGAAGCGTTCTTCGCCCACCTGTAGCTTGTCTCGCATTTCTTCGGCGTCTATGATTTGAGCCTGTTTTTGAGGATCGCGAACACGTCCTTTTTCGGCATTCGTCATGAGGTCTGCCTCGAGCTGAGTTACCTTTTTCTTTAGGTTTTCGAGAACCACCTGGCTTTCGATTGGGTACACAAACATAGAAATATCGATTATCTCATCAAGGTTAATCATGCCACTCAGCCAACCTGTATAGATCTGGCGTGGGTACCCAAATACGTAGTAGCTTCGTGCATAACGCGTACCGAGCTGAAAGTGAGTGCTCTGTAGTTCAAGAGAGCTAGGTGCTATGAAATCTCGAAGTGCAGTAATGCTTTTTCTGAAGGCTTCTTCAACCTGCATTTGCTCCTGTTGCTGTTGCATCTGAGCAAGCAAAACAGGGTCAGTTATCGGCTGTTCCTTTTTTTTGCCAAATGCCATTAAAACACCTCCATAGATTCGTGAATCACTTTTTGCCTCATGCTGGCGTCTCCCTGTCTAGATTGCTGTTTTGGGCAAATCCTTGACCCTTGGTTACCACAGGCGCGGTAAGATCGTTAAAATTCTTGAGTTGTTGACGTGTAGCAGTGTCAGGGTTATAGGCATCATAATAAAGTTCAATAAGTTCCTGGGTATCAAGAGGCAAGCTTTGCACTCCGCACTGTTGCAGGCCAGCCATGATTGTTTGGACCCGATTTCGGAGCTCGGTCTTGGCTTTTTCAAGATCGTCTTCATTAATGACAACGGTTTTTTGCTTTTTCTCGAAGAAACTCGAAAGAAGCCCCTTAGAAACTTCCTTAATGTTGTCGGCACCAACAACCGGAAAATACGGTACAACTACGTAGAATTTCTTATCCATAATATTTGTTTGTTGGGCGACATTTGAAATAAAGTCGATGTAATCTTCCATTAGGTACGCTAGCAACATGTTGTCATGTTCAGATCGAATCTTGTCTAATTTATCAATATAGGGCCTGATATCAATCTTTTGAGACCGGATGAATATTTGAATCGGAAAGTACAAAGAGTTCAAAAAGCCCTGAAATGAGTATTCCACACCTTCTCTCTCTTGATTGCTCATGAGGTCAAAGTTAATGCTACGGCACATAACCACTGCTCGGAAACTACCATCATTCATTATGACTATTCCATCCCTGATCTCGCTAATTAGCAGGGTGTTTTGGGTACTATTTGGGTTAGATTTTATCGGTTGTACAACAGGCCCCTGTTGACCAGGTTGCATCGGCATACCGGGTATTCCAGGTCCTACGGTTGCTCCCGGTACTTGATTCATGGATGGTTGTTGGATGTTTGGGTTCATAACAATTCACCTCGTTTGATTTCTGAGGGTAGATGCCGAGGCTAGCCCACCACTCTCACTCAGTGCAGCGATATTACCACTTCTCCATCATCTTTCTTTTCAGCATTCTTTGCGACTGAACTGATGGTGGACACCTTTAAGTCTGACTGAGATAACTGCTTAAGTATAGCATCTGGTGCGGTAGCTTGGGCAGTCTTTTGTTCGGCTTCTTTTCTTTGTTTCTCTTGCATAGCCTGCTCTTCGGCTAGTTGCTGTGGTGTTTTAATGACTCTCATGTGGCTTTGGCTCATCTGTGAAGTAGCCTCTCTCTCTTTTCGGATCTTTTCTAGCAGTGCCTGTTCATCAACTTGAGAAACTGTTGAACTTTGTTCGGCGGGGATATTTGTAGAGGCTTCACTGGGTTGAGCGCCTGGGGCAACTATTTGCGAGCTAAACGTCGCTAACTGAACAGGTGGTTCTTGGCTCTGAACTGGTCCGGTCTGTGCAGGCTGTTGCATAAAATAGAAATCTTGAGGAGTGTTCTGAGCTTGTGGCTGGCTAGCTGGCTGAGTTTGGGTGCTAGCGATACGTTGCTTAACTTGATCCATGCGCTTTTGCTCCTGGATCTTTATTTGCTCTTCAAGACGCTGAGCCATGGCATTGTCGGTGTCGAGAATATCATCCGCTTCAGTGATGTCTGATGTCGGCACCTCCTGAGGGAGTGCGTTGGATTCTAGTAGCCTGTCATCGGCATTGTCGCCGTACGGGTTGTTCATAACAGGCATACTCAAAGCCGCACCTTTAATCGCCCATCCACGACTATCTATGGTGCTTGAAAGTGCTTGCAACCTGCTCCGAACTTGTGTTTGATCAAGACCATCGGTATATATTTTTTCAACTTTTTTGGGTGCTGTGATCTTTACTAAATCCTCCATACCCGACTGATCCCATAGGCGTTTCCGGCTTTTGAAGTAAAAGCGAATCTGTGCCGCCGCCCACACATCATTCGGTTGATCCTTGCCAAGCGGTGCCGCCAAAAAGCCGAAGAAACCAATTGGGATGATCCATGGTACAGCCAATAGAAAATTTAACCTACCCATAACATATGCCAGTATCAACGAAACAACCACAATCGCAGCGTAGATAGTTTGCCTGGGGGTCAGCCAACCAATAATATGGTCTTCGCCCTCGATATCTTGTAATACTTTATATTCTGACATTTATATAAACCTCTAACGCTATGTCTAGTTTATATGAGCGAACTTCAACAGTCTAGCTTTGTGCGACCTCTGCCACCTCGGCCCCATTCTTTTGATTCTCCAGCCATTCTTCATAGGTTTGTAGCTTTATACCTAGCCTTAAGTAGTCCACGTGGTAGTAACCGTATTTATCGATAGTTAATGCTTCGGGGTGGGTTTCTAGAAGATCCTGCGCCATAACACCCACATAATATGTATCTGACCAGATATACCGATATTTATATAACTTGAGATTCTCAAAGTCACCGATATACTCAATTGATCGCTTCAGGCGTACATCTGATGGTGTAGGTGGAGGCGGAGGAGGTGTAGGTGGAGGTGATGATGAAAGGTGTTGCTCAATTAGTTGCTGTGTTTCGCCACCTAACGTATTCCATAATTTTGCATCCCCCCTAAGCTGTGCCGCTCTTTGACTCACAAATGGATTCCCGCTATTTAAAGCAAGCTGCCAAGTTTGAGTGCTCCACTTAGACGTGGCTTCGACTGACGCGATATTTGAAGCTACCCCACCATCTCCCGTAAACGAAGTGTTGCTTGGATTTAGCGGTCCACCGTTAACAAGATGAGGTGCAAATTCTTTTACGTCACTATATTTTCCACCATCCAACGACCTTTTAAGAACATCGTAACCACCCCCAGATGCTATATTCTGCAATCTCGACGTATCTTTAAGTTGAATCAATCGTTCGGTGGCTGCTTGGCGGGTAGCCAGTGACTGGTTTGCATCATTTGCAATCTTTACTAGTACATCTTTTTGATCCCCAGAAGAGAAGCTCGCATACTTAACGGACTCTTCTTCAACTGCTTTTTTGTGCGCAGCTATAGCCACGCTCTGTATGCTTCCTGACGCTCGATCTCTTTTCGCTCCAGAGTGCCTACCTACGTACATTCCAACACCTGTAGCACCTTGAGCCGCCTTCATTCTATTCCTTGCCCAGCCAGCTTTTATCGGATTATCTGAGTTAAGATCCGCAACTCTGCGTTCTTGCCGAAGTTGTTTATTAAACGTTTTCCTTTTATCTCTCCTGCCTTGATTCCATTTATTGGCCCGGTCAAATATGCCCTTGCTCTTGTCATTTGCAAATCCAGCAACTTTGCCCATAATTTGCCCGCCCCTTTGTAGGGCCTTAGGGAACAAAAATAGTGGAGCATACCACGCTATGATAGCTGCGATAATGTAGATACTTTTTATGCCCTCTTCAGGATTACCTGCTTGAAGAATTAGATATGCCATGATCTTGCCTGCAGCGAATAACGCCATCACCAGCGGATACATCATTAAGGCCTTTTCGAACGATTCCCACCAAAACTTTGACGCTTTCTGAGTTCCGGGCAAAACAGATAAAGCTAACGCAACCGGTGCGAATACGACGCCCAAGTAGATCAACAAGTTTCTGATTACTAGAGTGGCAAGTGCTACGGCAAGTGCAGCCACAATCATAATTCCAAGCCCAAGTGCCGAGAATAGTAGTGCAATCGTTACCCCGGCAGCCATAAGCCCAAGAATTGTACCTTGAGCGCCAGAGATAATATATCCCCTGTCGGCAATGAGCTCCTTCATCCCCTTGCTCGCCTCTAGGCCGAACGGATTTATTAACAGGTTGCCTATTCCGTTACCAAGGATATTAAATATATTAACTAACTGGGTCATAATAAACCACGAAAGTTGAATTGCGATCCCTGCAATTAAAAGTCTGGGCAGTAATTTTTTAACTGAATAATTGTCAAAAACACCTTGACCCATTGCTTCAGAAAAAATCATTATTAAGGCGATGATAACAATGATTACCGTCGACAAAGAGCGGAACGTAGACCAAGCGTTATAAATTCCATTTTTGCCATTTGGGCTTATGGGGTCAACATTTGTAAACATTTTTGGATCAACGAATAAAAAGCTGCTGATTTGATCTTCAGCGTATGAAGCAACGGCATCCATACCATCCAGTATCTTACAGAGTATCCAAGCAAGACCTCCGATGTCCTCACACTTAGGTGCCTGGTCTCCAGTTGCGGCGGTGTCCCCCAAGCCGGCACCGTCAGCAATGGCCTGTTCAAGAGTATCTGATGAGTTAACGGTCGCAATTTTAACCATTATCGGCGCCCCAAGGGCAGCACAGTCTCCTCTGTAGTTAGGGAAAGTCCAATAGGCGGGAACGTATTTTCCTTCTACGGTTTCTTGCATCGGGTCAGATTCAAAACGTATGTTCATTGGACCATTGCTTATAGAACAATCGCCCGCTTTTTTATCTGCTTCGCCAATAATGTACAAAAGCGGATCATTGGGGTCTACTGTAAATTGTTGCGAAAGATTCTTTTCATTGTTTCCTGGATTATTAGGTCTAATTATTGCAACCCCGTCTTTTTGGAAAAAAGTTGAAATATTAAGAAAATTTTGTAAGCTGTGTAATTCTACTGGTGTCGAATCGTTTTCACGCTGAAGGAAACAACTTGAATAGGGCGGCAGGATATCCAAGTAAGTAATATTTGTAGTACCAGTTTCGTTTTTTAATGCCGATAGCTGATCGGCGAAACCCTTTAGTTGGCCAGATACAGTTCGACCATCAAGGGTAAGTTCTTTTAATTTATCAGTACTATCCCCGTCGATTCTAAACATAGGAAGTGCCGAACAAGATGATATCAAGTTGCCCCTTGCAATTGACGTTGTTGGGTCAAGTACATAGTCCATCCTAACGGACTGGTCGCCCTTCCACTCTTTTAGCTTATAGGTCTCACCACGGTAAGTGATTGTATTAAAATCAACTACATATGCTGTCATGCATGCGGAATATGCGGTACCGGTGGGAGAGTCTGAGCAAAAACCAACTTGTTGAACTCCATTTAATTCGGGCCTGGAAAAGATCGCATTATCACCCCCCACATTGTAGACGGTACCTCCGCTTACACTATTTGTAAATGTAATTTTTTTGGCCGTGGCGTCGAGTGTTCCAACTATAAGATCGCCATAGCCTTTTATTGTGCCTATAAACTGATTTGGGGCACTAGGTCTTGAAAAAAGAACATTTGGAACATTCCTGCAGGCTTTCTGAGGGTCTCCATTTCCGGCCTGTACGGCGTCAAATAAAATTGCTACCGCCTTTATCTCAGAAACTGTAACGATACTTCCGTTATTTGAAGTTGGTTGCTGACTAGTATTGTTTGCAAGATTAGATAATGAATTCAAGTCATTTACGATTGAGGCGTTATTCTTAACAGAGCTGTAGTCACCTATCTCATTGGCCAGGCCATCAAAATACCAGTTTAAGGGTCTGTACACCTTTCCTACGCCAAATATATCGGTAGAGGGTGCTTCGGGGAAATGTATGCCTCCAATGGCGAGTTCGTACTGAGGAATCTCAACGATACTTAATTTACATTCCGTACCATCGATATTCAATGATGCAGGTGCGGCGGCCTGTGCTTTGCCGCTAAATATTTCTATTAACGGCAAACTTAAGCCGGATATAGTAATGGCTGTGAGGCAGAATAGCGCTGCACGCGTCATCATTTTTTTCATCTTATTCATAAGTATATACAAACATAACCTGGTCCAAAAGCTTATATTTAGGCTATAGTGTCGTCGGACTAATGGTTATGGTCTCTATCTTTCCGTCTGATTTATTCGATCTTACCGTGACTCTAATGATAGAGCCCGCTTCGCCAACATTCAGCCCTTCCTCTATGTAATTGCCGTCACCCTGAGTATAAACAACTTCAAGTTTCTTACCAGCCAGAGATGATGTGTTGTTTTCTACAAAAGTTTTCCATGAATTTTGATCCATAGCTAACTTGGCATTTTCAGAAAGCAATTGGTACGATCCATCTACATCATCTTTTTGTATTAACTTAACCAATTTCTGCGACATGCCCTTGCCTTTTGATTCGACGCCCTTAAGCCCCACAACGATCCCAAGCACTGCAGTTATCAAAATCATTACCAGAAAGATAAGAATAAATTTTCCCCTCCTAGATTGCCATATTGATCTTTTTTGAGAAGAGTAATCATTTACCCCACCGTAATATCCTTGATCCATAACATTATTTTATATTAGTTTGTCACTTCTGTCATTGACTGCGTTGAAATCTTCTGGCTAATAATATTTTTAAAATTTAATTGGAATATCCCTGACCTACTTCTGGTGATGACTAAAAAATGATATAGTATTCTCAAAAGATGAAATACATAATACAAACATTATTAACTCTATTATTGCTTTTTATAGCTCCTGTATCATTTAAGGCGTCAGCTATGGCGGTGAGCAATTTTGGGGCTAACAGTATCCCTACAGCAGAAAAGAGTACGGACTATAATTGCGCTACGTCAGATTTAAATAGTGGCAATTGTGGGATAGTTGCGCTCCTAAACACTATATTTAATTTTGTCTCCGGAGGCGTGACACTCGCTATCGTTGGTAATATTATATTTGCAGGTATCCAGTACTCTACGGCTCAAGGTGATCCTTCTACGGCATCTAAATCAAAAAAGCGTATCCAAGATGCTTTGATAGCATTCCTGATGTATGCATGTTTATATGCGTTTATTCAATGGCTTATCCCGGGAGGTGTATTCTAATGAACAGAATGAAAAAAATGCTGATGATATTTAGCAGTGTCATTGTAATGTCTGTTTTTGCAACACCAATTGCATCTGCCGCTAGTTGTGGCGCTGGGGGTGGTTCAAGTTTTTTGCAATTGATCCCAACTTGGCATGAATACCTTCAAAAAGATCCGAACAATAATTGTGAAATATCAAATTTTGATTTCCCCGGAGACATATGGAAAGTTGCTCTAGCGGCAGTTGACATTTTGCTTAGAGTAGCAGGGATAGTTGCGGTTATATTTGTAATAAAAGCAGGATTTAGTTATGTATTGAGTCGTGGTAATCCACAAGAAGCAGCGAAAGCCAGACAAAGTATTATTGATGCTCTAATTGGCGTTGGAATTACTTCAATCTCCACAATTTTAGTTGCGTTTTTAGGTAGGAGTTTGACAGGATGAGCCTACTTCATATGATAGCGACAATTACATTGCAAAATCCGTTGCCAAAAACCAACGCGAATCTTTTTGAAAATATAATGTATATCGTAATGGGTACTTTAGGTGGGATCAGCCTTATCATCATGGTTTGGGCGGGGATGAAGTACACCCTCTCTTCAGGAGATCCGCAAAAAACATCTGAGGCAAGGAATCAGATTCTATATGCGGCGATCGGGATAGTAGTGGCGATTAGTGCCAGCGCAATCGTTGGCTTTGTGGCGGGTACGAAGCTATGATCAGAAAAACGATCACTTTCTTTACGTTAATTATTTTCCTGACTTTAAGTCCAGCTATTGGTGTGTTCGCGGGTAGCGGAGTAGATTTTCAACCAAGTAGTACCCCCGCAAATCAAGTTGGTGGTTGTGATGGCACCGCAGCTAACTCCCCTGTTTGTACTGATCTGAAGTCAACGGAAAATCCAATCTTTGGGCCCACGGGAATCACAACTAAAGTAGCAGGTATCTTCGGCCTGATTACGGGTATTATCGCCGTATTTATGTTAATTCTAAGTGGTCTGCGCTACGTCATGTCTGGCGGAGACCCAGCTAAGACGGCGACTGCCAGGAATGGAATTCTATACTCCGCTATTGGTGTTGCAGTAGCGGTAGTTGCCGGAACTCTGGTAAGATTTATCTTAAGTAAGCTTTAAACGAAGGAGCATCATGAAAAAAATAATATATCTTTTAATGTCAATGATGGCGATATTTAGTATTAGCCTTGCCCCAGTTGCTGTTTTGGCTGGTAGCTCGACAGATGCGGTTTGTGACGGAGTAGCTACAACAAGCACAACCTCTAACTGCTCTACCGGAACCGATGCCGTACAAAAAGTAATCAAGCTTGCAATTCAAATATTCCAGATGATCGTCGGAATTATTGCCGTGTTTATGTTCATCACGGCTGGGCTGAATTACGTGACTTCAGCGGGTGATGGTGCTAAGACCAAAACAGCCAAAGACCGCATACTTTATGGCGCGATCGGGTTAGTTGTTGTCGCCCTAGCCCAAGTGATAGTCAGCTTCGTATTAAACAGAGTTAGTGCCACAACAGGACTTTAGATTGATTATTAACCCTAAAACTGGTATAAAAAAAGTAACAAATAATAAGGAAAAAGAAATCATATGAAAGCAAAACTAAGACTATTTCTAGCGGGAATTCTAGCTAGTGCCGGCATTATTACAGGTGTTGTAGCTCCGATGGCAGCAATGGCTGTTGGCACAACTAGCGACACGTCGACAGGAGCGATTAACTGTGGTGCTGGCGGTGATCTAACAGGTACAAATTGTCAGTCAACTTCGGGTGCTGACGAAAAAGTTAACAAAACCATCAAGTTAGCAATTCAGCTATTTCAAATCATTGTTGGTCTGATCTCAGTCTTTATGTTGATCTCAGCTGGGTTGAAGTACATCACCGGTGGTGGTGAATCATCAGCAGTCAGCGCTGCAAAGAACATGATTCTTTACGCCGTTATCGGTCTTGTTGTTGTCGCCCTAGCCCAAGTGATCGTGAGCTTCGTATTAAACAGAGTTAGCACCACTACACAGCTCTAGTAAGTTATATTCAAAAAAGTAACATACAAAAATGCACCGGTCTGAAATCTGGTGCATTTTTTAATGAACAAAAACACCCCTCTGGCGTGTGGGGTGTTTAAATTTAGCTAAGACTTTTTTAAAGAATCTGAATTTTCTTGACCGTATCTTGCTTAACTTTTGTGAAAGCAATTGTTAGAACGCCTTCCTTAAGCACTGCTTCGATCTCGTCTTCTTTGACTGGAATTGGCAAGGCGATGCTTCGGCTGAATTCTCCCCAGTAACATTCCTGAAGGAAATAGTTTTCTACATCGGCTTCTTCGCCCGCAGAAAGTGTTCCACGAATAGTCAAAGTATTGTCAGCGATTGAAACGTCTAGGTCGTTTTTGTTTACGCCGGCAGTTCTGGCCTTTACTATTAGTTTTTCACGAGTTTCATATACGTCCAAAGCAAGTTGCCCGGGAACGCTATCTTCTTCATCCCACTCGTCTTCTTGTGGTTGCATTCCGGCTTCAGCAGGCGCTGTGCCTTCCGTTGCCAAATCATCACCCAAAAAGGCGGCTGATAAATCATCTTCCATAAGTAGCTCATCATCAGAGTTGCGACGTGCCATAAAAGTAGTATCCTCCACTTATCTATAGTTTTTTGACGAGATTTTTATCTTATAATTGAGTATATCTGTCGATAGGTGTTTAATGCAAACATAAATCAATGATTTACAACATAAGTTTCACAACATTTACATGAAATTATTAGAATCATTCTTCAAAATTGTTGCCCCCGATTGCTGTATTTCTTGCGGTCAAGAAGGTAAATTGATCTGTGATGATTGTGCACAAGTTAGCTTTGACGCCATGCCAAGATGCTATAGATGCAAGAAGCCAGACCCCAACTCACTTACTTGTGCAAAATGTTCTAAAAATTCACCGCTAAATGCTGTGTATGTGGCAGCGAGTTATAAAAATCTAGCTAAAGATTTGGTTCATGCATGTAAATACCAATCTTCTAGGTCGGCAGCTAGGATAATGTCAGAACAAATCTCCGTTGCCCTGCCGTACTTAGATCCTGAGCAAACAATAATTACCCACTCCCCTACCACTCCGTCTAGGATCAGAGAACGTAGCTTTGATCAATCTGGCATCATTGCAAAAAATATTGCGATTAAACTTCATCTTTTGAAAGCAAATTTGCTCGTACGTATGACTAATACGCACCAGGTTGGCGCTACTCATAAACAGAGAATAGCCCACATGGATGGAGCTTTTGAGGTGAAAAATCCAATTCTATTCAAAGGCAAAACAGTACTTCTGGTGGATGATGTTCTAACTACGGGCGCGACTCTTGAGTCTGCTGCCAGAACCCTAAGGCGTTCAGGTGCAAAACGTGTAATAGCCTGTGTTTTTGCAAGAACGGAATAGGTTTGAGTAAGAAGGGGTACTAGGAATTTCAATCTAGCCACCCGCTCATAAAATGAGCAAGGGGCTTTGACTGAAATGCGAACTTCTCGCTAACACGAACTAAAGTTCGTGCCGATCGGGTTTAAATACCCCTGATCAGAACAAAAAAGCCACCACTTACGTGGTGACTTTTTTGTTCTGGCGGAGGAGGAGGGATTCGAACCCTCGCGGGAGATTGCTCCCCCCTAACGATTTAGCAAACCGTCCCCTTCAGCCTCTTGGGTACCCCTCCGTGTTTTCTGGCGGAGAGAGTGGGATTCGAACCCACGGTACCGTTGCCGGCACGCTTGTTTTCAAGACAAGTCCCTTCAACCGCTCGGGCATCTCTCCAAAAAATACCTGGACAATTGTATCAAAATACAGATGTAAAGTACAACGGTATAGTATACCGCTCATGTTATAATTTAAGCATGAGAACTACGCAACGTAAGGGAGATTATGCTGTTACCAGGGCGATAGCGTCTTTCACAAGAGTTGGATGTGATGTGTCATTACCAATAACTGAATCAGCGGCATACGACATAGTCGTAGATGCCCAGGGCATTTTGTACAGAGTACAAGTTAGATATTTTTCAGGAAAAGAAGTAGACTTACGGAGGATACACTCTAACTCGACAGGCTATATCGTCAAGAAGACCGCATCAAATGCCTACGACTGGTTATATATGTTGGGCACTGACGACAAAGAATACCTAATCAAAGAATGTCTTTCGGGGCGTCGATCTGTCAGGCCCCAGCCAACAAATCTATTTGATATGAAGAGTGACCGTATAAATGATGATTAATTCTAATGATCATTTTTAGGTTAAGCGTTACAATATAAGTATGGGTCCGCAAAACACAAGCGATAGCAACGTAGATACCGTCGCAGATCAAAATGCTATTAACCCTATTGGAGTTGCTGAGCGCAATTCTGAAGATGAGGTGAGCTGGACAGCCTCTGAATTTGTTCATCACCAAAAATCCACTCTCTGGTATGTTGGAATAATTTTTGCAGTTGCGGCCACCTGTGGTCTTAGCTATTTTCTAACTGGCGACTGGATAACTGTGGCGTCAATTGCGGTCTTGGGTATCCTACTAGCCATGGGTGGCTGGAAAAAACCCCGGACACTAAATTATTCGGTCAGTGACCAAGGAATCTTTATAGGCGACAAGGCTTTTGGTTTTGATGATTTCCAAGCTTTTTCAGTTCATGCTGAAGGTGCATTCCAAAATTTTGAACTCGTTCCTCAAAAGCGATGGTCGCCCGCCTCAAACTTATATTTGTCGCAAGAAGACAGCGAAAAAGTTTTTGAGATTATTAGTCGCTATTTGCCATTTGAAGAAAGAAAAAAAGATCCAATCGATTCATTCCTCAACAAAATCCATTTTTAATTTTTGTGGTATGCTCTAATCTGATACACGGAAGAGTCGCCTAGTGGCCTATGGCGCCGCCTTGGAAAGGCGGTTTGGGGGCAACTCCATCGTGGGTTCAAATCCCACCTCTTCCGCCAGCATCAAAAAATCGTTACTGAATTAATCTGGTTATTTGTTCACTACTGTTTTACAATAAGAATAAATAAAAACGCTTCAGGCCAACCCGGAGCGTTTCTTAATATCAAAGGTTTAGGGCAAGCATTTTCATGTCAGACGTAATCGAATTAAAAGGAGTTTCAAAGATTTTCGGTTT
>JAGQMS010000039.1 GCA_020428535.1 Candidatus Saccharimonadota bacterium | reverse complement strand
CGGTAAGTAGTGCCGTAATAGCAGCTGCTTGAGCTCGTCCTTCATCAGAGTCATATGGCAATCCTTGGGCCATTAATAGTGCTCCAAGGTTAGCGTATCCAATACCTAGCTCTCTATATGCTTTGGCGTTCTTGGTAATCTTCTCGGTTGGATATTCGGAGTAACCGACAAGTATTTCTTGAGCTGTAAATATTAGCTCTACGGTATGCTTGAAAGCTTCAATATCGAAAGTATGATCATCATTAAGATAACGAAGTAAATTGATGCTAGCTAAGTTACAAGCTGAATTGTCTAGGTGCATATATTCACTACACGGGTTACTACCATTAATCCGTCCAGCATTTGGTGTAGTGTGCCAGTTGTTGATAGTAGTATCAAATTGCATACCCGGATCAGCGCATTCCCAAGCAGCTTCAGCTATTTGCCTAAACAAATCCTTAGCTCGGACTGTTTGAACTGTTCTACCGTCTTTTACTGCTTTCAGATCCCAATCTTCATCGGCTTCTACGGCCTCCATGAACTCGTCAGATACCCTAACTGAGTTATTAGCATTTTGGTACTGAACCGAGAATGAGTCCTTGCCATCAAGACTCATGTCAAATCCATTCTCTTTTAGAACTCG
>JAGQMS010000038.1 GCA_020428535.1 Candidatus Saccharimonadota bacterium | reverse complement strand
CGTAAGCTTTTTTCTATACCGAAGATAGCCTCTTCAAAAGTCAGGCTGATTTCCGTCTGGACATCACGCCCCATATCTTCTGAGCTTCGACGCTGTCCACCACCACTAAAAAAATTACCGAATATATCACCCAGGCCCATATCTCCGAAGTCAAAGTGTATATTCTGACCCTGGCCTCCAAATCCTGAGAATCCATCAAAAGGATTACCTCCACCGGAAGCACCGCCACCGACACCCGCATGACCAAACTGGTCGTAGCGTTGTCGTTTCGTGGTATCCTTTAGAACCTCGTAAGCTTCAGTCGCCTCTTTGAACTTTGCTTCATCACCACCTTCTTTGTCTGGATGATGCTTGACCGCTAACTTCCTGTAAGCCTTCTTGATCTCATCCGCTGAAGCGCCTTTTTGAATACCTAATACTTCGTAATAATCTCGTTGTGCCATTAGCTATATTTTAGCACTTTAAGCTTAAGAGTGCTAATACTTTTTAGATTATTGAGTACCAATATTCTTTAAATTCGAAAAAGATTAGTAGTATAACTAACAGGTAGTGGAGCGCTATCATTTTACCAGAATTATTAGATAAGAAATCACTGATCTTTTTAGGAAGAGACATGTTCTTTTCTTGCA
>JAGQMS010000037.1 GCA_020428535.1 Candidatus Saccharimonadota bacterium | reverse complement strand
TACCCTTACGTCTGGGGCTACAAACACGCTACAATGGCCGGTACAATGGGCAGCGAAATCGCGAGATGGAGCAAATCCCACCAAAGCCGGTCCCAGTTCGGATAGCAGGCTGAAACTCGCCTGCTTGAAGTCGGAATCGCTAGTAATCGTAGGTCAGCACACTACGGTGAATACGTTCCCGGGTCTTGTACACACTGCCCGTCAAGCCATGGGAGTCACCAATACCCGAAGTCTCACATTCGTGGGCCTAAGGTAGGGGGGATGACTGGGGTTAAGTCGTAACAAGGTATCCGTACCGGAAGGTGCGGATGGATTACCTCCTTTCTAGGGAGAAATAGCTACATCTACGAGAAATCTAGATGTAAGCGAGGTCGGTCTTATTGTTTTAACGGATCTATAAAACAATTTCATCCCTTCGGGGAAAGACTATGATTCACCTTATTTTGACTGCGACGCTGCACTACTCAGAATTCAATGTAACACACCGCCTAATGGGCGGTGTTTTGTTTTGCTCTTAAAGCGGTGCTAGGCATTTGGATTAATCAGGTTAATCAAAGGTGAGAGGATAAAACCGAGTAGGTCATCAAAAAAGCCAAACATAACGGTGAAGCCAAGGAGCACGATCAGAACAGAT
>JAGQMS010000036.1 GCA_020428535.1 Candidatus Saccharimonadota bacterium | reverse complement strand
GAATGGAGATCTTAGCCCGATTGCTCATAGATACTGTTGAGGATGAGCTGAAGGGGGCTGAGCATGCTACAGAAAGCTAACATAAATGCAGTAGCAGCCATACGCGTATCGACCACTAAACAAGGCACTGATGGTGACTCCCCTGAAGCTCAGCGCGAGCAAATTGAGCGCTTTGCTGAGAGTCGCGGCATTAAGATTAAGCAGTACTTTGTTTTCCTAGAATCAGCCAGTAAAGAGCAGCAACCCATCCAGCAAGCGATAGATTTTTGTAAAAACCCAAAGAATAACATCAACCTATTCATTATTAAATCGATTGACCGCTTTACGCGCGGTGGCTCAGATGCCTATAACCCCCTTAAGCTACAACTCGAACAAGCCGGTGTATCTTTGGTTGATATATACGGCGTTATTGGAGATCAGAAGATTAATACTCTCGACCACCTGGGCTTTGAATACAACTGGAGTATTTATTCGCCCACCAAGAAGTCTGAGATTTTAGAGGCAGAACGCTCAAAAGATGAACTACGTGATATTTTAAGCCGTGTTATTGGTGCAGAAATACGCTACACCAACCTGGGCTATTGGATGCGGCAAGCGCCCTATGGATACAAGAACGAAAAAGTGGACACACAGCACGGTAAGAGAACTATT
>JAGQMS010000035.1 GCA_020428535.1 Candidatus Saccharimonadota bacterium | reverse complement strand
CTATTGTCGCGATGGTCTCGTCTATTTTTCTGATCCATATTAAAACTCCAATCCTCCGTTACGTGCTGCATCCGCCAAAGCCTTCACTCTGCCATGGTATTGTTTTGCACCTCTGTCGAATACAACTTTATTCACCTTAGCGGCTTTTGCATTCTTAGCAATTTGTTCACCGATCCACGCAGCTTTTTCAGTCATGGTGCCTTTTAAGCCTTTTTGGCCTACAGTTGTAGCACTAGCTAAGGTCTTATGGTTTACGTCATTAATAATTTGAGCATAGACATGAAGATTTGTGACATGCACTGTCAATCTTGGTCGCTCTTCTGTCCCTTTTGTCTTACTCCTTGTTCGATGTGAGCGAAGGGTAACACCTCTAACTTTTTTCTCTAGTCGATTCATGGTTTTACTCCTTCCTACTTATCTTTCCCGCTTTTACCGCTCTTGCGGATAATGCGTTCATCAATATACTTTATTCCCTTGCCTTTATACGGTTCAGGTTTCTTAAGCGCTCTGATTTCAGCAGCAACTTGACCAACTTGTTGCTTATCTATGCCACTAACAGTTATTATGTTCTGTTCTACGGAAATTTGTATACCTGTTGGAATTTGATAATAAACATCATGGCTAAAGCCTAGAGCTAACTTGAGCTTTTGACCTTCAGTCGCAACTTTGAAACCAACACCGTTAACTTCAAGTTTCTTCTCAAAACCTTTACTAACACCGTTGACCATATTGCTTACTAAAGTGCGCATAAGGCCGTGCTTTGAACGGTGAAC
>JAGQMS010000034.1 GCA_020428535.1 Candidatus Saccharimonadota bacterium | reverse complement strand
ACGTATTCAGTTTCGGTAAGTTACGGTAGCGCAGGAGCTGAAGGCACCGCCTCTAGCTTTGCAAACATTAAGAACTGCTAGAATCGCACTAGTTCAGTGACCATTTATTTGATCCGAGAGGCACAATAACATTTCTAATCTCAAGCATTGTTAGGTGTGTGTTGAACTCCTGAGCGGTCATAGCACTTTTATGGGCTAGTTCTTCCCCATCAGCTATCCCATCTCTTAACAGCTGAATAATCTTTAGCTCAAACTCATTATGAGCGAGTAGATCATAGTCCTTTTCTCCTGTGCAAATTTCAACTCTGATACCAAGAGTTTTCAATACATCCTCCGCGCAGGTCACAGGGATAGCACCCATTTTTATCAGGTTATTTGGCCCCTCGCATAATGGATTGTTTATCGGCCCCGGCACGGCCATTACAATCTTCCCCTGTTCTAGGGCGTGATTCGCAGTGTTTAGGCTCCCACTCCTTGCCGCTGCTTGAGTTACCAAAACAGCCCGGCTTAAGCCGGAAATCAACCTATTCCTGATCAAGAAGTCGTGCGGGTGTGGTGAATAATTGCCGTCATGTTCACTAACCAGAGCACCTTGGTTAATTATTTTTTTCCCGAGCGTACCGTTTGTCCTAGGGTAAATTGAATCAATCCCGCAGGGAGAAATTGCAACCGTTATGCCTCCTTCGTCTAGCGCTGACTGGTGCGCGATAGCATCGACCCCCATAGCTAGACCACTGACTATAACTACCCCAAATCGGGCTAACTCAGTGGCGATGGACTTTGTAGCATATTTGCCGTAATCGTCCGTTTTTCGGCTACCTACCACCGCGACTAGGGGTCTCGAAAGCCACTCTTCCCTAGCTATTCCCCTGTAGTACAACTTCTTTGGAGCATTTGGTATACTCTTCAATTGCTCGGGGATATCATTATTTTCTAGCG
>JAGQMS010000033.1 GCA_020428535.1 Candidatus Saccharimonadota bacterium | reverse complement strand
ATAAAGTCAGCCTGTGCAGTGTATTGTCCTGGAGGCGTAGTTAGAGCTGCTACAGCACCGAAGCCTAAGACAACGGCTTCGTCGTCAACAACCTTACCAGATGATGGTACAGAAGTTGCAACTTCAGCGAAAGTTCCGTCTTCTTGCCATGCATAACCAGTAGTTGATGTTGAATCGTAGTCAGTAGTCAAAGAAAGGTTCGAAGTAGGAACTGTGCTACTAGTTGTATTAATGTAGCGTCCAGTCATACCGAACTGCTCTGTCCCTGCAACAAGCGCAGTCTTTGTAGAAGCTGAATCAAAGCATCTATCTGATTGGACTACACCTGCATTACATGTTGAGCCAACTACTCGCAGCGCACCTTGGTGATTAGTACCACTCTGCTGAACGGCTCTATAACCAATGCTTACACCGTTCAAAGCGTTAGAACGAACCATCATCATCCCGTCAGCAGCGTTACCACCGTTAACGGCCGCAACTGGCGACTGAGCGTTTGTGGTGCTATCAACGATACCAATATCCACCGTATTCCCAGCAACAGCGTAGGAGTTTACGAAGTTAGAGCAGTCTGTGCCTAGAGCGGTTGTGTCTAGCATGCCACCTGCTGTGGTTGCATTGTCTATACAGAAGTGTAGAACTTCTTGTACCCTTGCAGATACAGTAAGTAGTGGCACTACAGCGGCCGCTACAACACCAGTGTCTATAGTAGTCGTGTATGCTGTATCGCTATATGTAGTGATTCGCACAAAGAACGTGTTTGAGGTTGGCGTTGATGTTGTTGGGTTCTCAATGCCAGTAAAGTGAATCATCACTGTTTGGCCAGCTGAGATAGTGTTAGCGCTTGATGCCTCAATCTTTACGTCATTAGCAGTTGGAGCATTACCACCAGTACCTAGAGCGTAAGTGTTTGTAGGTAGAACGCTGTTTATTGTTTGGTCTGAAGAAGTAGTACCTAGGGCAACGCCGTAAGAACTAAGGTTCATACCAGTTGGTGCAGTACAAGTTCCTAGTGGAGTTGTACAGTACTGAAATTCCATCGAGCCAATTGATGTAGCCTGAGCTACATTAAATGAAAACTCGTGGAATATATTTTGTCCGTCCGCGCCTGGACCAGCTTGAGCTGATTCTAGCGTCAGTGAACGATTTGTTAGCTGATCGGCTTTGGC
>JAGQMS010000032.1 GCA_020428535.1 Candidatus Saccharimonadota bacterium | reverse complement strand
ATTCTTGATTTTGTCTATGTCGAGTTATGTATACGAATTACTAGACGAAGTTTCTACTTCAACATATTTTCTCTGAGTAGTTCGTCTATAACGGGCCGCCAAACATAAGTACTTTGTGGAAGCAGAGTGTTTTTGCTTGAGCTTGCTTAGGTTATCAATAGAGATTATGATAAGTCAAATGCGAGGAATAATATGGCAATAAATTACGAAACTACCCCAGTGCTTCGTGCGCAAAGTAACGGCATCCTCGGTGTGATAGCGGGTGGCGGGATGTCTGGTTATTGTGGTGTGGTAATTCATGAGCCTACAAGTGCTGAATTCTATCAGATCAAGAATTTGCCCGAAGTTAATGCCGATGGACCTTTAGGGGTGCGATTAAACTATGACATAGTTGCTACGGTCACGGTTTCAGGCCAACTAAGGTGGACTAACTGCGTATTGGAGCGCGCACCCGAAGGTAGGCAAGATGTCAGAGATACGGGAAGAATTGCCTTAGAGCTTTTTGATGTAGATGAGTGCAGAGAATTTCTCGAAAGATGTTCGAGAACACTCGATCTATTGGGTATCAGTATTACCGCTTAGCAGAGTAAAAAAGTGTAACAGGATTACTCAGGTTCTTTTAAATAGCGTCGGTTAGGGGCTTCCATGCGTAGGCACCATAAAAGAGCTCGTTGTAGGCTCTATTTGTTATAGTAGGTGTATGGATCAATTTCTTAGTCGATGGAATTTTGTTCGTTCTGAAACTGTAGAATTGTTAAAAGCTTTAACGGACGAAGATCTATTCTTCCAGCCCAAGGGCACTGCGTGGCAACCGATGTATTACCAGTTTGGTTGTATAGCTCGAACTCAAGTGGTATACACTCGTGCGTTAAAGACGGGCGTAATGGATTTTTCACTATTTTCTAGCAGTGAATTCCCGAACAAAAACGATAACAAGTCAGTGAATGAAATATTAGCGCTATTAAAGCAGGCTAATAATGAATGGATCGAGGCAATTGGGGTAAATTCGGATGGGGTGTTGTGGCCTGGTGGCAAGAAATCAAAAGAAATACATATTATGAGCCTTGGTGAGCACGAGAGAATTCATCATGGTCAGCTGATCTCTTACTTTACAATTGCGGATTTAGCATTGCCACCTAATTTCAAGTCAAACTGGGCATTATAGATAATCCTAATAACTCAGAAGTTCGTCTATGAAGAAACGTCTTTTAATTGGAACTTCGTATTCACAAACCATATAATGGTTATATATGTCAAAAATGGACAGCGACGATAGAAGCGGAAATTATGAAATTGTTGGCAGGCCCGATGTTGACCTGACGCAATATCTTGTTATTGTGAACGGTAGAAGTATTATCGATTACGATAGAATCAAGGTAGAAAACCCTAGTCTTTACCAAGAACTATTGCAGTTAGAAGATGAAATAAATGAGCAAGAAGATCTCTACCTGGAGAGCCTAAAGTAAAACCGATCAACGATTCTATTTACCACCAAACGATTTCACACTAATAAAGATTAAATGCTAAGTTAATTTGCTATTATTTATTAATGCTGAGCAATGAATTCTACTCAAATGAAGATTCGAAAACTGATA
>JAGQMS010000031.1 GCA_020428535.1 Candidatus Saccharimonadota bacterium | reverse complement strand
ACAACCCCTATGTTCAGTTGGATTTTTCTGAACAGACTGCCCTGGTAACAGGGAGGAAGGAGGGGATGATGTCAGGTCAGTATTGCCCTTACGCCTTGGGCTACAAACACGCTACAATGGCCGGTACAAAGGGTCGCTAAGTCGCGAGACGGAGCCAATCCCATCAAAACCGGTCTCAGTTCGGATAGCAGGCTGAAACTCGCCTGCTTGAAGCTGGAATCGCTAGTAATGGTAGGTCAGCTATACTACCGTGAATACGTTCCCGGGTCTTGTACACACCGCCCGTCAAGCCATGAAAGTTGGGGGCACCCAAAGTCCGTTTATACGGCCTAAGGTGAATTCAATGATTGGGGTTAAGTCGTAACAAGGTATCCGTACCGGAAGGTGCGGATGGATTACCTCCTTTCTAGGGAGAAACCAATCCCTGAGACTTGTCTCAGAGGATGGTCGATCTGGTAGCAAGATTGAAATCAATTGCTACACACTACCTCTCAGGAGGTGGCAGATGATTTCAAAAAACGACGTTTGACTTGCACTATTCAAGGTTTAAGGTAAGAATGCCACCACACATTTCAGAGTGGTGGCATTTTTTGTACCTTGCCTTCGAGAGAACTTTTACATACAATACTTCTGTTGGTGAGAAGGCCCTAGACATAGAATGGGCGATTAGATCAGTTGCGTAGCTTGCTACAAAATTGATAATTAGCGCTGCATAAAGCGCATGCTCCTCAACGAAGTTTAGCGTACTGTTATGTGGTACGGTTGATGGGGGCGATTAGCTCAGTTGGTTAGAGCGCTTCTCTGATAAGGAAGAGGTCGGTGGTTCGAGTCCACCATCGCCCACCAGAATTCTTACCAATATGGGGTGATAGCTCAGTTGCGTAGCTTGCTACAAAATTGATAATTAGCACCGGTGCTCTAGGATTTTAGCCTGAGTCCAGAGCAAGAAGTAGATTATAAATATGGGGTGATAGCTCAGTTGGCTAGAGCACCTGCTTTGCAAGCAGGGGGTCCGGGGTTCGAGTCCCCGTCACTCCACCAAAGAAAAGTCCCAGTCGAAAGACTGGGCTTTTTCTTTGTTTCCGTTCCGGGACTTCGTACCCCGGACCCTCCAAATGGGATCCGGGTGAGACGAGCCAGTGGCTCGTTGCAAGGATATCTTCCTCAGGCAACTATGTTGCCTTGAGCGAAGTTTCGGGCCTGTGGGGCGCAGGTCGAGCCCCCGTCACGCCACTAAAAAATGCGTTCAGGAGATTCTACTAGCAATCTTAATTAGTTTTCAGAATCCGGCATATTATTGTTTAATGCTTCTTTTCGGAGACTTGGGATGCTCATGAAAGCAATTACGCAGGACACTATGCTTCCATACATGTAATATCGCGAGAGCAATGAAATCAAGATAATTAGTGTCAATGATAATATAAACGGGACTACCACAGTCGACCATTTTACTTTTTTTATTTGACCGTTCCTGGCCATCTTTAATCTTATAGGTAGGGTAGCAAAAATACTCCCCCAAACGTTAGACCATAAGTATAGGCCTGATACAACACCGGTTATAATTAATACGTATTTCATTTAAAGAACCTCACCAAACCATTTAATATCACTAAATAATATATTTCAAGTAAGATAGACTTTACAGCGGTGTAACGGCTTGATATGAAAAGTATAAAAATATAGAACTGCTAACGGAGCAAATAATACAACAAAAAGTGTTGCCAAAACAGATATAAACGCGTATTATCTACTTTGCACAGACAGCTGAGTTTATATGTTATTGCGTCAGAACCGAGGGAAAGCGCGTGACTGCACATAAACTTAGAGCCAAACGATGGCAAGACACTGGCGAATAACCAGCGATCTATCTATCGGGCGCCAGTTTAGTAGCTTAACAACTAGGTGATAGACGACATAATGATTAGTAAAGCTCTCCGGCATTAGATGAGCCCGGTAGGGTGAGTAGTGAACAACTACAACTAGTCATGTCAATGCAATTAGAAGAGAAGATCACTTGTTGATCTTCTCGTACAATCATAAAAAGTTACTAAAGAGCACACAACGAATGCCTTGACGTAAAGACACCGAAGAAGGACGTGATAGGCTGCGAAATGTTGCGGGGAGCTGCCAAATAAGCTTTGATCCGTAAATGTCCGAATGGGGAAACCTATGTTGGGTCATGCCAACATGCGCACTCTTGAATACATAGGGAGTGAGAGCGGTAAGCGGGGGAACTGAAACATCTTAGTACCTCGAGGAAAAGAAAATAACCAATGATTCTCGGAGTAGTGGCGAGCGAAACGGGAAGAGCCTAAACTTTTTAAGCTTTTGCCTGCCAGTTTACTGGTATGCAAATAAGTTGGTAGACGAATGTTTAAGAAGGGTTGCAAGGAACAAAACAACCAAGCACAGCATCTAGGGCTTGCCCTAGGGATTGTGTTTGGCTAGTGGATCTCTACCAAAGACCACGTAAGGTAAGAAATTAGCGATGCAAGCGGAAGGACCTGGAAAGGTCCGCCACAGAACGTGACAGCCGTGTATGCAGAGTGTCGCTGACCTTATTTTTGTTTACTTAAGTAGGACGGGGCACGAGAAACCCTGTTTGAATCTGGGACGACCACGTTCCAAGGCTAAATATGTCTTACGATCGATAGTGAACAAGTACCGTGAGGGAAAGGCGAAAAGAACCCCGGAAGGGGAGTGAAATA
>JAGQMS010000030.1 GCA_020428535.1 Candidatus Saccharimonadota bacterium | reverse complement strand
ATACAGTGATATATTATGGTCTCGGGGCCGGGTTTTATGAACGAACTGGCCTTCAAAGCTCAAGTCGATTTGTTAATCTTGGTGTGCTGGAATACGACAATGAAAGTTCAGACCTTGGTTCTTTTTTCAGAGGTGATTCAGAAGGGTCGACTCCCATGTTCATTGCCTACTCTACTAATGAATATCTAAAAATGCCCTTGATTCCAAGAATTGAAGAATATATCTCAAAGCACTATCAAAAAACCGCCGAGATCGACGGTTTTGATATCTACAAAAGAAAAAATTAAATCATCCCAAGATGGTGTTTGATTCGTTCAACAACATCGGCGATAACCACTTGTGATTTGACTAAGTATTCATCTACGCCGAGCGCTTTGGCACGCTGAAGATCAGATTCTTGGCTGAGTGCCGTCAGCATGATGATTCTCATGTTGGTAGTCTCTGGTGTGTTGCGCAAGATATCTAACACATCGAACCCGCTAACTTTTGGCATCATTGTGTCCAGAAGAACTAAATCAGGGCGAAATTCAAGTGCTTTGGCGAGTGCTTCTTCCCCATTTGGTACTCTCTGAACGGCAAAACCTTCGGCTTCTAGACGAGCCATATAGACCGATGCTAAAGCGTCATCATCTTCAACGAGTAGTATCTTCTTTTGTGGCCCAGATTGGTCTTGTGGTAGCATTTTTGATCCTTTTTAATGTTTCGATTGTTGAAGGCATTCTACCACATAAAGCTTATGTTTTCAAGCTAGCTTTGATAAAACCATAGAACAAAGGGTGTGGGCGCATTGGCCGGCTTAAGAACTCTGGGTGTGCTTGAGTAGCAAGAAAATATGGATGATCTTTGCCTTCGATCATTTCTACCAGTGTGCCGTCTGGTGATAATCCGCTAATGAGTAGCCCGGCTTCTTCAATTTGAGATTTGTACGCTTGATTTACTTCGTAGCGATGACGATGGCGCTCAATAATCTTGTTTGCGCCATAAACTCTTTGCGAAAGACTAGATGGCTTTATGACACATTCATACCCGCCTAGACGCATACTGCCACCTGTGCCCTCCTTGCCTCTTTGCGCTTCCATAATATATACAACTGGATCAGATGTTTTTGGCTCAAATTCTGTTGAGTTTGCGTCATTCAAGCCCGTAGTTCTTACAGCCCCAATCACTGCAACTTGCAAGCCCAAGCAAAGACCAAGGTATGGTTTTTTTGACTTCAAAGCATATTGTGCGGCTGCAATTTTACCTTCGATACCACGTTTGCCGAATCCACCAGGAACAAGGATTCCATCATAGCTCTTCAGCAAATCGCTGGAATTATTCACATTAACATTCTCAGCATCTACCCACGTGAATTGCAGATTAGTATTGTTTGTGCGTGCGGCACTTTTCAAAGCTTCTATAACTGAAAAATAAGTGTCTTCATTGTCTAGATATTTAGCTACGATGCCGATTTTGACTGTTTTATCAAAACCCTGAGTAGCTTTCTTAACTAAGTTCTTCCATGGAGACAATTCAGGAGTCTTTGTTTTGATATTTAGTTTTGATAGTGCATACTCGGCAATCCCGCTCTGCTCGAGAGTTAGTGGTACACGGTATACAGTATCAGCGTTCGGGAGTAAGACGATCCCTTCTGGTGAAACACCCGTGAATAAACTTAGTTTGTCGATGACTTTCATCGGCGCATCAACTTCTGTTCTAGCACCGATCATGTCGGGCAGAAGACCAATTCTTCTTAGCTCCAAAACTGCGTGCTGAGCGGGTTTAGTCTTTAGCTCCTTGCTTGTACCAAGAAATGGGATGTAGACAACGTGAATATGAGTGTAATTCCCCCTGCCCACTCTCAACTCAAGCTCCCTGATCGCTTCGATAAAATGAAGCCCTTCAATGTCGCCTACAGTCCCTCCAACCTCAACAATATGAACATCGCTACCCCTACCGCATTCTTCAATCTCTTCGATTATCGCATCAACTACGTGCGGGACAACCTGAACTGTCTTGCCAAGATACCCACCGGCTCTTTCTTTGTCGATCACCTTTTTCATCACCCGACCGGTCATCAGAGAGCTTTTGCCCGTTAGCTCAACATCAAGGAATCTTTCATAATGGCCTAAGTCAAGATCAGTCTCTGCGCCGTCATTCGTTACAAAGCATTCACCATGTTCAGCTGGGTTGAGAGTACCGGCATCGACATTGAGATATTGATCACATTTTTGGATTGTGACTTTGAGCCCACGTGCCTTGAAGAGAGCGCCGAGAGATGCGGCAGTGATGCCTTTACCCACCCCACTGAGTACCCCGCCAGTTACAAATAAATACTTTGTCTGCTTCTTTATTTTTGGGGGTTTCTTCCCCACAGTTTTTGAAACTAGTGAAGAACTGCCTTTTGGCATGGTAAACCTCCCTTTTGTTTTATCTGCTTATGCTACAGCAAAAACTACCGCCCTGTCGAGCGGTAGTTTTTGCAACAATTACTTCAAAAGTTCGAGAGCTTTTTGTTTTTGAGGATCTTGACCGGCTTTGATTTGGTCGACCGTAACATCCACTTTTTCGTCGGGTTCGATGCCTTGCTTATCAATGTTTTTGTCGTTTGGTGTGTACCAACGGGCAATTGTTATCTTGATAGAAGCACCGCCACTTAGGGGGTCAACTTCCTGAACACTACCTTTGCCGTAAGATTTCTCACCAACTAGTGTGGCTAGACCATAATCCTTCAATGCACCTGCCAGAATTTCGCTTGCGCTAGCGCTACCACCATTAATCAATACTACTGTCTTAAGGCCCTTAAACTCTTGGCCAGCAATTGCCTGATGTGCCTTAATAACCACCCCACCCCGCTTTTCACTTACAACAGTTTTGCCTTGGTCTACCCAGTGGCTTGCTACCCTGATTGCTTGATCTAGATACCCGCCCGGGTCATTGCGCAGATCTACTAAGATCTTGTTTGCATTTTGAGATTTGCAAGTGCTGGCAGCTTCTTTGACAATGGTGTCGGTATCATCAGAAAAACGTGAAATTGCGATGTAGCATATACCGCCGTTTTCAACTTTGTAATCTACGCTTGGGACTTTGATATCGCTACGAGTAATTGTCACTTCGACCTGCTCGCTTCCACGAAGCAAGGTTAACTTCACTTCCGTATCTTTTGGCCCGCGTATTTTGCCAACAGCTTCGGTGATGC
>JAGQMS010000002.1 GCA_020428535.1 Candidatus Saccharimonadota bacterium | reverse complement strand
TGGCGGATGCAGCACGTAACGGAGGATTGGAGTTTTAATATGGATCAGAAAAATAGACGAGACCATCGCGACAATAGAGCTCCAAGAACGGGCGATATTCAGCAAGAAAAAATGTATGATGAGAAAGTTTTAGCCGTTGATCGCGTTGCGCGAGTAGTAAAAGGCGGACGACGTTTTAGATTCCGCTCACTAGTAATTGTTGGAGATAAAAAAGGTAAAGTCGGTATTGGCATTGCAAAAGGTGCTGACGTGACAACTGCGACTTCAAAAGCTACAGAAGTAGCAAAGAAGAAAATGATCACGATCCCACTTTACAAAGGTACAATCCCACACGAAGTAGAAGGCAAAGTGGGTGGAGCAAGATTGATGATCAAGCCAGCAGCACCTGGTACGGGTTTGATAGCAGGGGCAAGTGTTCGAGCCGTACTAGAAGCCGTTGGTGTTTCAAATGCACTTTCAAAGTCATTCGGTAGCTCGAGCAAAATTAATACTTGCTATGCAGCTTTAGAGGCTTTGAGCAAACTTAGCCCTAAAAAAGACTGGGTGACCACTAAGAATGAAAAAACTAAAGCAGAACCTAAAGCTGTTGCTAAGAAGGCACCAGCAAAGAAGGGGGCTAAAAAATGAAGTTCAATCAACTTAGCGTAAATAGCGCCAAGAGCAAGAAACGTGTTGGTCGTGGTATCTCTGCAGGCCGAGGCAAAACAGCAGGCCGTGGTACCAAAGGTCAAAAAGCACGTGCTGGATCCGGCAAAAAAGAAGGATTTGAAGGTGGACAGACTCCTATTATGATGCGCGCCCCAAAGCTTCGTGGCTTTAAATCATTTAGACCTAGCACTGAAACAGTCTACACGGGCCAACTGAATGACTTTAGCGGCAATGTTGATAATCTAGCGCTTTACGAAGCTGGGTTAGTTAAAAGTGCATTCTCGAATGTAAAACTAGTTGTAAAAGGCGAATTGTCAAAGGCTTTGAAGATCAGCTTACAAGGTATCAGTGCATCAGCCCTTGAAGTCGTACAAAAAGCAGGTGGAAGCTTTACGAAGTCAGAACGACCTAAACAAGTTTCTACAAAATAATCTAAGGCATAAAACACAACAAATTAAAGTATTTGTTAGTGTTAGAATCATATATAAGTTTGTTAATAGAGAGGATTGAGGGTGAACTGGAAGATTATCTGGAAGAGTCTTAAGCATCGAGACATGCAGAAGCGACTATTAGCTGTTCTTGGTATGATTGTTGTCTACCGATTTTTATCACACATCCCAATCCCACTTGCAGAACCGAAAACCTTAAAGCAGATTCTAGATAACCTATTCACTGCCTCGAATAGCCCGCAACTTCTCAGTTTTATTAATATTCTGAGTGGTGGAGCGTTAGCTAATTTCTCAATAATGTTGGTAGGTCTTGGCCCGTACATCAACGCTTCAATTATCATGCAGCTTCTTTCAAAAGCTTTTCCGAAGCTCGAAGAAATGCAACAAGAGGGCGAGTATGGAAGACGCAAGATCAATCAGTATACTCGTATCCTAACATTCCCATTAGCGATTGTGCAGTCTATTGGCGCTATCTACCTGGTTCGACAAGCAGCTAGCCAATATGGTGGTTTAGGTGATGTTTTAAGCGGTGTTGGTGTAGGCCGTTGGGTTTTGATGTCAGCTGCCTTAACGGGGGCAGCTATGATTCTAATGTGGCTCGGTGAACTTATGACCGAACAAAATGTCGGAAATGGTATCAGTATTCTAATTACGGTCGGTATCATCAGCAGGTTACCGGCAATAATCGGGGATCTTATCAATACTGTTGTGAGCCAAAGCAGTAAAATTGTTCTTCTTGGAAAAACACTGCCCATCAACAAAACGGGGCTTTTATACGTCTTAGCGATTGTTATTGCTACTGTGTTGATTACTGTATTTGTCGTCTACATCAATGAGGCGCAGAGAAACGTAACAGTAAATTACGCTAAGCGAATCCAGGGGAATAGAACATATGGTGGTGTAACTACGACACTGCCAGTTAAATTGATTACCGCAGGTGTTATTCCTATCATCTTCGCCGTTTCATTCCTTTCAATACCGCAGTTTGCCGGGCAATTAATGAAAGGTTCGGCGCATTGGGGTGCACTGGGAAACAATCTAGTAAGAGTGTTTAATAATCCAAGCTCTAGCTATCTACAAGAAATTTTCCACCCAACAACCACTCAGTACCTGAACTTTGGAAAGATCACAGACGCTGCAGCGACACAAACTCACCAGTTCAGCCTCGAGCCATTGATCTACCCATTAGTTTATGTGTTTTTGGTAGTAGTATTCACCTATTTCTACACTAGCGTGATGTTCAACGCTAAAGAAATAGCCGAGAATTTACAGAAGCAGGGAGGGTTTATTGGTGAAATTAGGCCAGGTGCTCAAACGGAAACTTATCTTACCAAGCTCATGAACCGTCTTACGCTGTTTGGAAGTATTTCCATCGGTCTGCTTGCACTAACTCCGATAATCGCTCAAATATGGCTCAAAACAGACCAAATTGCTATTGGAGGAACAAGTATTCTTATCTTAGTAGCCGTAGCCCTAGAAACGCTTAGATTGATCGAATCAAAAGCTTTAATGGTTACTTACGACGATTATTCTGAAATAGGCATAGGAAAATTTGACTCAGGTTCAGAAGGCGAAGCGGCTCTAGCAGCTCGCCCTCGCTTCCGATTTTTTGGCAAAAAGAGCAAATAAAAAATTAATATTGTAAAAACTACTTGCATTATAGAGGTGAGATCTGTATAATCAAGAAGTTATAATTTTATGGTTGTAAAAAAAGACGTCCTTGAATTTGTAGGGGTGGTGATTGAAACACTGCCTGGTTCAAAATTCATTGTCGAACTTGAGAATGGCCATAAAATCATGGCTCATATTGCCGGCAGGATGAGAAAGAATTACATTCGAATCATTCCGGGCGATCGGGTAAAGGTTGAGATGACCCCTTACGATCTTACGAAGGGAAGAATCACCTACCGAGAGAAATAGCAGAATTACGTGCTTTTCGCTCGTTTGGACTAAGTTTGTCTGAAAAGATAGCTCACCCAATCTGTACGAAAGAAACGCAAGGAAGCTAATTTACAAACTAATGCAGTAGCGCGAAAAGGGAAGAAAGGAGCCCTCTAGTCCTCATGAAAGTGAGTGCAAGTTTGACCATCAGAGACAAAAAGACAGACAAATTAGTCTGGCGCAAAGGTCGTCTCTATCGAATAAATAAGAGCAAGCCTCGAAATAAAGGGAGGCAAGGTTAATTATGGCTAGAATTTCTGGCGTAACATTGCCTAACGACAAGCAAATTCACATTGCTTTGACTTATGTATATGGTATTGGCCCAAAACACTCGGCGACTATTCTTAGCGAAGCTAAGGTAGATCCAACAGTTCGAGTTAAAGAAATGACTGATGCAGAAATCAGTCGTATTCAAGATGTTATCAACGCTAACTACCTTGTTGAGGGTGAACTTCAGCGTGTAGTTGTTGGCAATATTAAGAGATTGAAAGATATTAACAGTTACCGTGGTCTGAGACACAAAATGAACTTGCCAAGTCGAGGTCAGAGAACTAAGACTAATGCACGGACAAGACGCGGTAAAAAAGTTACTGTTGGCGGTACTGCCAAAAAAGTAGCAGCTAAGACTTAAGGCGGAAAGGATTCAAATGGACGATACATCTAAAGAAGTTCAAGAAGTAGTCACTCCAGTAGTCTCTGATGAGTCTTCGAGTACTGCTACTAAAACCAAGAAACGCAAAGTTAAAAGAACAGTTGCAACAGGCCAAGTTCATGTCCAAGCAACCTTCAACAATACGATCATTACCTTCACTGACACTAACGGAAATGTACTTTCTACAGCTAGTGCTGGTGCTTGTGGTTTTCGTGGTAGCAAAAAGGGTACAGCATATGCTGCCCAAGTTGCAGTCGAAAAGGCTGGTAATACGGCTAAAACCTCATTTGGTATGAATAAAGTTGATGTTTTTATCAAAGGTGTTGGTTTGGGTCGTGATGCAGCAATGCGTACACTGACCAACCTTGGTATTCATGTTGAAAAAATCACAGACGTTACAGGTGTTCCACATGGTGGTTGCAGACCTAGAAAGGCTAAGAGGAATTAGTCATGGCAAGAGATACGCAATCAATTGTTAAGATGAGCCGACGTGAAGGCTATGCGCTTCATCCAAAGGCTCAGAAATACTTAGTTCGACGCTCTACAGTACCTGGTCAACACGGCCGAACTGTACGCAAGAACAACGGTCAATTTAGTCTTCAGCTCCGTGAAAAACAAAAAGTGAAGAGACTTTACGGTCTTCTAGAAAAACAATTCGCAAAGCTCATGAACGAAGCTTCTCGTACGCCTGGTCAATCCGGTGCAATCTTGTTGCAGTTCCTTGAGCGACGTCTTGATAATGCTGTTTATCGTGCTGGTTATGCAATCTCACGACGAGCAGCTAGACAACTTGTCACTCATGGTCACTTTATGTTGAACGGTCGTCGAGTTGACGTTCCATCAATCAGACTAAAGCCAGGCGATGAAGTAGTTTTGCGCGATGCTAGCAAAAACAACGAGTATTTCAAGAATCTTGATGATCTCAGCCCCGCCGGCAACGAAAACAGCCTTAGCTGGCTAGCAGCCGATCGTAAGAAAGTAAGTTTTAAAGTTACTGGCCTGCCTACACGCGAAGAAGCAGAACCAGAAATTCAAGAACAATTAATAGTTGAATATTACTCAAGGTAAAGAAGGAGCATTTGCCGTGTCAAAAACAATTCACACACCACAACTCGCTAATATTGATGAACACTCATCTGTTAGCGCGACATTTATCATAGAACCACTTCACACTGGCTATGGAATGACTTTGGGCAACTCACTTCGAAGAGTGTTGCTTGGATCTATTTCTGGTGCTGCAATCACAGCATTCAAAGTCGAAGGTGCAACTCACGAATTTACAACTCTAAAAGGTGTAAAAGAAGATGTTGTCGATATAATGCTAAATCTCAAAGGTCTTAGATTTAAGATCTACGGAGAAGAAGCTCAAACATTAAGAATCACTAAAAAAGGCAAAGGTGCTGTAACAGGTGCCGACGTTGAAACTAATGCAGATGTAGAAGTTGTCAACAAAAACCACGTTATCTGCAATATTGATGATGACAAAGCT
The DNA here is from genome assembly GCA_020428535.1 of Candidatus Saccharimonadota bacterium. Taxonomy (GTDB): domain Bacteria; phylum Patescibacteriota; class Saccharimonadia; order Saccharimonadales; family JAGQMS01; genus JAGQMS01. Next base: position 79,122 of record JAGQMS010000002.1, on the reverse strand, counting down.
AGTGTTGTTATGGACATCGTCGTTGAGGTTGGCCGAGGCTATCGATCAATTGAAGAGTCAACAGTCGCGAAAAATAGCGATATGATCGCTGTTGACGCACTTTTCAGCCCTGTTATGCGTGTTCGCTACAAAGTTGAAGATACTCGCGTAGGTCAAATCACTAATCTTGACAAGCTATCTCTAACAATTGATACAGATGGTAGCATCACTCCAAAAGACGCTTTTGAAGAGGCAGCCGCGATCTTGATCAACCAATACACAGCACTAGCTGGTTCAACACGTGTTGAGATGGCCGCACCACTTGTAAAAGAAGTAGTCGGCGACGATCAAGGTGAAAGCGTTTCAAGCAGTGACGAAGTTTCTGGCGACCTATCAGTGCCAATCGAGGAACTAAATCTTAGTGCTCGAACGACTAACGCGCTTATCAACAATGACATTCATACGCTAAAAGATCTTTTCTCACTTAGCGATGCTGAGCTTAAGGACCTAAAAGGTTTCGGTAGCAAAGCACTCGACGAAGTAAAAGAAAAGATGGCGGAGATGGAGATCTAAGATGAGTCACCGTCACGGATATAAAGGCCGCAAGTTCGGCAGAGAGACCGACCAACGCCGTGCGTTGATTAAAGGTTTGGCTAGTTCTTTGATTGATCATACTTCAATCAAAACAACACACGCCAAGGCTAAAGAACTTGTACCGTATGTAGAAAAATTAGTAACTAAAGCTAAGAAAGGCGATCTTCACAACCGTCGCCAAGTTATAAGCAAAGTCGCAACAGTTTCAAGTGCGCACAAGTTGGTTGACGAGATAGCACCAAAACTTGGAGCTCGAAACTCAGGCTATCTTCGAATTACTAAAGAAGGTAATCGTAGAGGCGACAATGCGCCAATGAGCAGAGTTAGCTTTGTTGATGATCTAACAGAGGCACCAGTTGCTAAAGCTTCTGTAGCAAAAGCAGAAATAGCAGCTCCTAAAGTAGAAGCTAAGAAACCTGCTGCACCAAAATCTTCAGCAAAAAGTCCTAAGACTACTGGATCAAAGGTCCAGAAGACGCCGGTTAAAAAGGTAGGGAAGAAATAATGAAAGAGTTTAAAACCTATTCAGCAAAACCAACCGAAGTTACCCGAAAATGGTATCTAGTTGATGCCTCCGAAGCACCACTTGGTCGAATTAGCACCTTCATAGCTAGAAAACTTACTGGTAAAGATAAGCCCATGTTCACTAGTCACATTGATTGCGGTGATTTCGTAGTAGTTATCAACGCAGACAATCTAGTTGTTACCGGTGAAAAAGCTGAAGACAAGATGTACTACCGTCACAGCGGTTACCCAGGCAACCTAAAAGAAGCTACTTTGAAGGAAAAGCAAGCCAAGAAGAGTGGTGAAGTAATCCGTTTGGCTGTCAAAGGTATGCTACCCAAGAATAAGTTAGTTGACGAAAGACTAAAGAGACTGAAGATCTATGCAGGTGCAGAACACGCACATACTGCCCAAGGACCAGAGAAAGTGAGTGTAAAGTAATATGGCAGAAGCAAAGAAATCTAGCTATTTTTATGCGCTAGGCCGAAGAAAAAGCGCTGGTGCTCAGGTTAGAGTTTTGAGCGGTAAAGGCAACTTTACCATCAATGGCAAAACAGCTAAAGAGTACTTTTCTGGTAGTGAATACCTATTGAAAGAACTGACTGTGCCTTTTGCAGTGGTTGATCTTGACCCGGCAAAATTCGATGTCAGTGTTAGCACCAATGGTGGTGGAGCATCAGGCCAAGCCGATGCTATCAAACTTGGTGTTGCTCGTGCATTAGTTGTTATGGACGAGAATCTAAAAAGCACACTAAAGCGTGCTGACCTACTCGGTCGTGATCCACGTGCAAAGGAACGCAAGAAGTTCGGTTTGAAGAAGGCTCGCAAACAACGCCAGTTCACAAAGCGTTAGTTAGCAAAATTCTATACCATAAAAAGAGACGCTGTATATAGCGTCTCTTTTTGAAACTGTACTGCTATAATCGTTTTAGTGACTACCGATAACCAAACAATAGAAACTTATAACAGATCTGCCGAAAAACTTGCAGAGTATTTTAAGGGCGTTGGTCCAAGGACAGAACATATTGAGTTGGCTCTTGAGCTAGCAGGTGTTAGTGATGGCTCGGGGCATGTAGTCGAAATCGGATGTGGTGATGCACGAGATGCAGAGGAAATCATACCCAGAGTAGCTAGTTATATTGGTTTCGATCCTTCAACGGAGATGTTAAGGATTGCGAGAAAAAGATTGCCAAATACTCAGTTTGTATTAGCGGACTCACTTTCATTTGAGTACCCAACCCAACTTGATGTAGTATTCGCATTTGCTTCATTAATTCACAGCGGGCCTGATACTAACCGTCTCGCTATCGCTAGAATTAAAAATGCACTGCGCGTAGGAGGTATCGCTATGATAAATGTACGTATTAGAGATGTATACTCCTTCGAAACTCAAACTGACCAGTTTGGAACACGTGTATACTACTACTACACACCGGAACTTTTAGCAGAACTTGCTGGCCCTGATTTTACTATAGCGAGAGAATCTCAATTTCAAATCGGCACAAACACTTGGCTTACTCTAGCTCTGCGAAGAGCAAGTTAGATCCATGAATTACTTCGTTGTACAATGAGTTTATGAAAAGTATTGTTTTTGTAACGGGGAATTTAAGAAAAGTTGGTGAAGCTAAGCAATCTTGTGACCTGTTTGATATTGAAGTCGTTCAAAAGACCGTGGATATTGATGAGATTCAAAGTCAAGATCCGCACAAAATATCGGAACACAAGGCGAGAAAAGCCTATGAAGCGCTAAGGAAGCCTGTTGTAGTCACGGATACATTTTGGAACATTCCAGCCTTGAATGGATTCCCTGGAGCATTTATGAAAGAAGTTGCAGATTGGTTTTCTGAGCAGGATTTCATTAATCTTATAAAAAACAAAAATGATGATAGGATTATGTTCAGTGAAAATATTACCTATTTTGATGGTGAAGAAGTAGTTCGTTTTAGTAAAGAATACCGGGGGAAGATAGTTGAACCTAGAGGTTCTGGCATCAGCATTGAAAACGTATCAGAATTCAACGGATCCACTTTAGGAGAAAAGCGGGCCGAAGGTAGTTTCAGCCACAAACCCGATGAATATGTCTGGTACGATTTCGCAAAATGGTTTGCTACAAAATGATCCTGAGTAGTAAAACGCAATTTTTCTGATTATCACTTAACGTGGCTCTGACAAGTTAAAGCCCATTAATGTCCATTTATTTAATTTTTTATCGTAGTCGAACTGCATGATTGAGCAATTTGCTGAGTTGAGTGTTCTTCTGAAAAAGTTAAAAATATCGTATGGGGCATCTTTTGGCAGACATACCAATGCAGCGAGGTAGCTCATGAATATATTGTGGCTTACTAAGACTATATTATCTTCAGGGTGATTTGAAGAAAAGTCGCTAAGCACAAACTCCGCTCTAGCCATTACCTCTCTTGATGACTCACCCTCACTTTTGAATTTCCAGTTAGGGTTTAGCTCATTTGCTTTGGATTCTATCTCAAATTGTTGATATTCAGTGTTTGCTCTCTCAATACCGTTTAAAATTGGATTTTTTAAAAGCTCATGTGCTTGTGGGTGTACCGTAATGCTCAAACCTAACACTTCCGATATTGCATCCGCGGTCTGCATCGTTCTAACCATATCTGAGGAATACAGCTTGTCTATGCTCAAACCCCTAAATTTTTCTGCTACTGTCTTTGCTTGTAATCGACCTTTTTCACCCAGTGGAGTGCCGGGCCCTTGACGCAAACCTTGTGCATGTGCGTCAGTTGAGCCATGCCTTACAACAAATAACTTCATATAGATACTTTACTACATGTCTTAACAGATTATTGATTGAAACAGAGTAATTTTGAAGGAGACCTTTTTTCGTTATACTTAGCTGATGCAGAAACTAACTCTACAGTCTAAAATACTATTCTCAGAATTTCTTAGCGAATGCATTCCTATCTATGCTCTGATACCTTTAATGTTTGCAGGTTATGCAAATATGAACGCATTTCAAGTTGGTAGTTTGTTAGCAGTATGGCAGGTACTGATAGTTGTTTTTGAGATCCCAACAGGAGTGATAGCTGATAAATTCGGTCGTAAATATTCTTTGAGTATCGGCAAAGCGGTAAGGCTGTTCTGTTATCCGATGTGGTTGTTTTTCCCAAACTACTTAGGGTTACTTGCGGGATTATTGTTCTTGTCTTTAGGCGACGCGTTGATTTCTGGTGCCCTAGAAGCTTATAGTTACGACGAACTACCTGACAAACAAAGCTTTAATAAGCTCCGTCAACGCACAGTCGCGATTCATTTAGCTGCGTTTACTACTGCAGGGCTTATCTCTTATATATTAAATGCAGATTATCATCTGATTTTGATTACAAGCATATTAATGTCAGCTATTGGTTTTGTGGCATCATTTTTACTACCTACGGATAAGATTCATCAATCACACAAATACCTGACGCTACTAAAAGATTCTAAGCTTGAGATAAAGAAAAACAGTAATACTCTTTACTTATTTATAACGACCTCTGCTGTTCTAGCATTGTTAGTAATATTTATTGAGCAGTTAAATATTTTCTATAAAGCAACTGGCATTTCTGATGTTATTGTAGCGTTACTAATGACAATCGGTAACTTCATCACCTTCTTGATTTTCTGGGTGTCACATAGAATCGAAAAGTTAATGCGGGATGTCCAAGCATTGTTGCTTATATTATTTGTGTCAATTCTTACCTTAACTGTAGTTATTAAACTTAATGCCTTTATCCAAATAGGCATGGTATTTTTATTTGTACGAATTGTCCGGCTGTCAGTAATAAACTACTCAAATGACTTGCATCATGCTATTTCGTCGAAGACCAGAGCCACTGTGGGCTCAATCAGCTCATTTTTTGGCAAAATTTTAGCTTCGTTAACTATGTTAGCAATAGGATATGTGGGAGCACACGAAATAGACATCAAATTATCTATATCAGTTTCTGGATTACTTATTTCATCTACAATATATTACTTACATATACTTCAAAGACAATCTCGTACGTTGCAATAACTATACGATACTGTATTTTATATCTATTCACTCGATAAGATTGGTCAAATAGATTAAAATAGGTTCTATGGCAAAATCAACGATACTAACTGGCTTGCGGACAAACGCAGATTATCACCTTGGTAATTATCTTGGTGCAATATTGCCTATGGTACAAATGGCCCGTAAACACTCGAGTGATTATCAAATCAATATGTTCATCCCCGACCTGCACAGTTTTACGACGCCAATAGATTTTGATACGTTTTATGAGCAATCAATTCGCAACCTAAAAGTCTTTTTTGCTGCGGGGCTACCACTCGATAATGAAAACGTGCGCGTATACAGGCAAAGTCACGTCACTGCTCACTCTGAAATGACCGTTATTTTGAATAATTTTACGTCTTTTGGTCAGCTTTCTAGAATGGTGGAATTTAAAGAAAAACGCGAAAGGATAGATGAAGAATTCGTTTCAGTTGGTCTGTTTGACTATCCTGTTTTGATGGCATCTGACATTTTGCTTTACGATGCCGAGTACGTTCCAGTCGGTGATGATCAGCGTCAGCACCTAGAATTGGCTCGTGACATTGCAGAAAGGTTCAACAATCGCTTTGGTGAAACGTTTGTTGTGCCCAAGACGATTAAGCAGCAAGCTGAATTCTTTGGTATCGAAGAACCACTTCGTATCATGAGCTTACAAAATCCTGACAAAAAGATGAGCAAAAGTATTGATGACCCAAATGGCACGATCATGCTCTTTGATGAGCCATCAGTTGCCCGCAAAAAGGTCATGAGTGCCGTTACCGACAGTGTTGGTTCAGTTAATTTTGACAGAGTTAATCAGCCCGGAATTACGAATTTACTAATACTATTGGCTGTATTATGCGGCAAGTCTCAAGAAGAAGTTAACAAAGAGTTCACTGGAATGTCGCAATATGGTGAATTGAAAAATGCCGTAGCTGATCAGGTTGAACTCCTGCTAGAGGGCGTACAAAAGACTTTTGCAGAACTTGATGATGTACGTATCATGGAAAAATTGGGACAAGATGAGCTATATGCTAACGAATATTCTCAAAAGACTCTTCTAAAAGTTCAAAAAGCCATCGGCCTGAGGAAGTAATGAAGCTAGTTGCTTCAAGTTCTGGTCGCATAGATAAGCTAATTGCTAACGCATTGCCTCAGTATTCGCGCGCTGCACTTGCTAAGCTTTTTGAACAAGGGTTGGTAAACCTAGACGGTATAACAGCTGTTAAGCCAGGTCACAAAGTTCGTGAAGGGGCAATGATAGAGGTCGATACTTCGCCGCTTGAGCAAGAACTACAAGTTGTTGAATTACCAATCATTTATGAAGATGATGATGTAGTTGTTATCAATAAGCCAGCTGGTATTATCAGCCACTCCCGGGGTAAGTTTTGGTATGAACCATCAGTAGCTAGTTTTCTCAGATGGCATCAGATGGGCGCTGAATATAAAAAGAATATAAAAGGAAGAATAATCCCAAATGCGAAGCACACGCCGTCACACCTAAAAACTGTGTCCTACGACCTAGATCCTTCACTACCGCTTGAGAGTGAACGTGCCGGTATCGTACACCGCCTCGACCGGGCGACAAGCGGTGTCATGATTTGTGCCAAGAACGACAATGCAATGGCTTATCTACAAAAACAATTTAGTAATCGCTCGGTCAAAAAAACCTATATAGCTATTGTAGAAGGTGTCGTAGAACCAGAAGAGGCAATAATCGACGCTCCGATTGAAAGAAATCCAAAAAAACCTAGTGAATATAGAGTCGGACCAAGAGGGAAGTCTTCCCAGACTCACTATAAAGTAGTAAAAAATAACGAAAAGTACACTCTGGTCGAGTTCACGCCAAAAACGGGTCGCACACATCAACTTCGTATACATTCTGCGTATATTAAGTACCCGATCTTGGGCGACAATTTGTATGGTACTGCAGGCGAAAGGCTATATCTACATGCAAAATCTCTTGAATTAAAATTACCAGATGGTCAGCTACACAAGTTTTCTGCGCCAGTGCCGAAGGAGTTCGACGATGTTCTCTAACAATCTTATCTTGAATGAACACGATGAGAAAGTTCTAGCTAGTTTGGTAGAACATAATACACAATCGGTTATGATAGTAGCCCACACTGGTTCTGGAAAAGAAACAATAGCAACGGAGTTATCAGCGATGATTGCTAAAAGACCCGAAAATACGTTAAAAATTCTACCTGAAGAGGGCATAATTTCTATTGATCAAATTAGGAAAGTTAAGCAATTTCTAGAACTGAAAACATATGATAGTTCTCAATCTCGTGTAGTTTTGCTAGTCAATGCAGACAAGATGACCGTAGAGGCGCAGAATTCTCTTCTCAAGATACTTGAAGAGCCTCCAGAAAGATGCATGCTGATACTCACCGCATCAAATGACTCTACTATGCTACCGACTATTTCATCAAGAACTAGAATTATAAGATTAAAGAATCCCACTAAATTACAGATACAAGAATATTTGTTAAAAAAAGATTATGAGTTAACAAAAATACAGGACGTCTTAAAACTTTCTGGAAACCTTGTAGGCTTAGCCATAGATATACTCGAAGGGCAGAACACGGACTTTGTAAAAAGTATTGAACTGGCTAAAGACTTTTTAGCTCAAACTACGCTAGAACGCCTGAAAATTGTCGACAAAATCTCTAAAAGCAGGGATTCGACAAATCTATTCCTCGCTTCTCTTAAAACGATAGCCACGGCAATGATCTCAGCCAAAAAAGAAGGTTCGGAACGCTGGGTTAAGATTTTGCATATGACAAATCAGGCAGAATCAAAAATGTTAAAAAATACTAATACTAAACTTGTTTTGGACAACTTAATCCTTTCGATGTAAAAATGGTATAATTCTTATTAAAGTATGTCAGAAATTACAATAACGATTCTTTTTATCTTGCTTGCTATTTATTCGACTTACAAGATTAGGGAAGACGATGATATCGGTCACAAAATCAGTGAAAAACTAGATAAACTTTGGGATATTACGCACCAAAGTATGCGCGAAAATAAAACATTGCGCGCCGAAAAAGCACTTTTGACAATTCTAAAGATCGATCAAAAAAATGCAGCTGCTTACAATAGACTAGGGATTTTATATGCTAAACAAAAAGAATTCAAAGATGCTATCGATTGTTTTGAGATTGCGTCAACACTCGAAGCTAGTGCCTCATCATTGCATAATCTTGGGTTGATATATTACGAAACTGGAGACTATTCTAAGGCCGTAATAGCTTTCCAGGAAGCCCTTGATTATGAAGATGAGCTTGCTGCTAGACATATAGCCTACGCGAAAGCACTAGAAAAAGTTGGTGACGACAAAAAAATGCTAACAGAGCTAGAGCGTGCCGTTGAACTTGAGCCTAATAAAGAGTCTATGAATCTGCTACTTAATGCCTACCGCATTAAGGGCATGGAGGAAGAAGCTAAAAACATCGAAAAACGTCTTGAGAAATTGATCGTACCCGCGGGTAAGAGCAATCGGTTACTACGCCCAAGAAAAGTTGTTTAGTGTAAAGAAGTTTAGTAGAATATACTAGCTAGTGAATCTAGCAAGATTTCATATTGCCGGCGTAGCTCAGTGGCCAGAGCGGCTGTTTTGTAAACAGCGGGTCGGGGGTTCGAATCCCTTCGCCGGCTCCAGATCTTAACCTTTACGCGTCGTTTTAGGTTAAACTGTAGGTAGGTTGAATTACCTGCGAGTATATTCAACTAAAATCACCCGATGAAGTGGAGTTCAGGGTGGTGCTGGTATAAGCCCAAATAATCCGGAGTACGTCCGGATATATTTGGATAATACATAACAGAGTGGTATGCTGTTATTATATGATAAGCACTAAATTAAAAGGTGATTTAGCTGTTGGAATGGCAATAGCCTATTACATAAGCATTGGTTATGAAGTATTGCTACCAATTGGCGACAAAAGGGACTACGATATAGTTATAGAAAAGAACGGCAATTTTGAATCTGTTCAGGTAAAATATGCCGGCCTATATCCTAGTAAAAATAATAAATGTTGTGTGGGGTTGAGAATCACTGGCGGTAACCAGTCGTTTAAAATTACGAAGAAATATAGTAATGATGCATTTGATTATTTATTTGTATATACGGCAAAAGGTGAGTCATATTCAGCACCATGGAAAAACATCACTGCTCGAAATGAGATATGGATTGAACATCCAAAGTATCATAGGTATAATGTAACAGCCGCGCAGAGGTAGTGAAGCGGTCAAACACGATTGACTGTAAATCAATTGGCATTCGCCTTCGGGGGTTCGAATCCCTCCCTCTGCACCAAAGTATTAGACCAGGGCTTTGTCCCTGGTTTAATACTTTGATATTATATGACGTATATCCACGAAGGAGCCTTCGGGGTGAGAAAAGCCTATGGCTTTTCGCAAGGGAGTCCACTCTTGAAGCTAAGCTTCAAAGATGTGGCGACGGGCCTGCAGAATGTAGGTCGAATCCCTCCCTCTGCACCATAATTGTTTGTTTTATGAAGAAAATTAAATATTTTAAAGCTTTTATCGCATCACTGTTGTTGGCTTTAATTTGTTTTACATTTTATATAACTACACGCCCAGGAAACAGTTTTTCAAGTAACCCTGAAGATGCAAAAGCAATTGGCGGTTTTATGAGCGAATGTTCCGGTGGGGTTATTCATTACAGCCAAGGCTATAGATGCGATGGCTATGCTCCATCAATAATCGCAATCTTTATTATTTTTGTCGGTGTAATCTCTTTAATAGTGGCCATATCACTTTATTTAGTAAAATTTTACGGATAAATCGGATAATAAGGATTTTTTTAACGTGGCTATCAGTTGCTAGCAATCTTTACTTACTAAAAGTATCAGCTCGACTGGGCATGAAAGCCACAAATGATTTTTAGCTTGATCGTGATAGAGAAGTAAAGTTGCTTCTTCGGATTGCCTTGGATGAGTGATTTAGCTCGATATAAATTCTAGTGCGCATAAAATTACTGGGTCATCCGAAAATCGTGCTAAGATACTACTATCATGAACAACTTATACAAAGCAAATCGTAAAAAATTTATCTCCGCAGTTTTTGTTTTAGTGATTGCGGGAATATCAACACTAGTAGGGCTGCAGATTGAATTCAACATAAATCAATCTAATCGCATCCAATCTACCAAGATGCAAAATATGCTTGTCAGTGCTATTTCAAGCTCGAGCTTACCTGTTAATATTGATGCGAAAACAGGTGATGCATATTTCTCTGACGTAAGACTTATGATCCCAAACATAAACGATGATGTGGCAAGAATGCGTTACGGATTAGCCCAGGAAGATGATCAGCTACTCACTTTATCACCACCTCTTTCAACTTATCTTCAAAAAATTCTTAACGAAGATACAACATCAAAAATATTTGATCAAGTTCCTGTGGCACAGGCATGCTCGAGAGGATTCAGTATTAGATCATCTCAGGTTCAAGATTCAAGTCAGATGAAAGAAGTATCTATGAAAACACTTGGTGATGGTAGGACTATATATATTTATCAAGAGAAGGAATGCACAATCTTAGAGGACTACATTGATGTAGTAAAAAGCATCCAGTCTTACTAATTACTTTAAATATTCAGGTATGGCATATCTTTTGAATTCAGGTAGTAGATTCTTGCCATACATCAGCCTGAAGAGGCTTTCAGCTTCCCACTTTGCACCGTTTAACGCATTGTGAGGCTTTGGTTCCTTAGGAAGTCCGCAAAAAGGGTGAATGAAATCAGTGTCCATCACGCTCCAACCGTCAGTCATAGGTACTACCTTACCCAGTTCTTGCATCTTTGCGTAGGTGATGGAGTGTAGATCGATCGATCGTCTATGAAGTCTAGTCCTAATGCCGACTTGGATTGCCTTTTTATTGTAGAAAGGCACATCAAATGTTCCGATGTGCAGGCCACCAATCATTTTTATTGATCGAGTTGCAAGCCATGCGTCAAAGTGCTGTATCAAATCTCGAGTAGATTGTTTGTTTTTGTCTCTGCATTCATCAAGAGTGAATCCATTTACATCTAATGCATTATCGTCGATTTTTTCACCTTCTCTGATGCGGCATTCTTCATAAAATGATTCGCTTGGGTTCTGGAGGTCAATTGCTCCAATTGAAAGTAGACCGTGGATCTCTGGGTCAAGACCTGTTGTTTCTATGTCGAGCACTATCATAGATGTATAGTAACATGTCTGCAAAAATACTGAACTTATGCTACACTTTTGTAGCAATATTAATGCCCGGGTAGCTCAGGGGTAGAGCACCTCCATGGTAAGGAGGGGGTCACGAGTTCAAATCTCGTCTCGGGCTCCATTATATCTTTGACTAGTAAGTTCCAATCTGTTAAAATATTACGAAGTTTATAATATTTAGGTAAGAGAAAATGGCAAAGAAGACTGAAAAACGTAAAATTATTGGTTTAGTGTGCGAAGCTTGCGGGCAGAGGCACTATTACAGTACAAAAAATACCCAAAATACCCCAGACAAGATTGAACTTAATAAGTTCTGCCCTACTGTTCGTAAGGTAACTAAACACGTCGAAACCAAGAAGAATCTCGGTATTAACGTAGTTAAAAAGCGCAAAGGCTAATTTCTTCATACATTGCCTTTCAGCGCTTATAATGAAAGGCAAATATGAAGAAAGCAAGTTTGAAAACTCCCATTAAGAGAGCATTTGCCACCTACTGGTGGGCATTAAAATTGAATTTTAAAAACGCTCCGAAAATGAGTACGTTATATTTGTTTGTTGCATTAATACAGATCACGGCAAACCTTAGTTCCTACTATTTTAATGCAAAACTAAGTGCAAATATCGTACAAGTACTTGCCGGGTCAATTGCTAACCAAAGAATTTGGCAAACTTTCGCGTTTGCGATGTCGTTAAATGTTATTGGTTACGTAGCTTATCGGACTATGCACATCATTGAGAGGCCAATTTATTTTGGTACCTCGCATTGGGCAACTATGCAATTCGCAAGACAGCTAATGACAATTGATTTAAAAAGTATGGGCGAACAGAGTGTTAGAGATGATGTGAACAAAATTAATCAGGCTTACACTTGGAAAATCGCTAATACATCTTTCGACTCACTCCGTCTTGTCCATGGAATTGTTAATATGCTAGCTACTATCGCTACGCTTTCAATTCTGGCATGGTGGATAACACCCCTTTTCGCTCTTATGCTTATCCCGGCTTTTTTGTACGAAGCTAAAATGGCAAAAATCGGGTGGTTTGTATGGGACGAACAAAACGATTCAATGCATATCTACTGGAACATTATGTCGAAGTTCACGAGTATGAAAGAGCAGTTTGAAATACGCGCTTTGAACGCCGCACCCAGACTATTTGGGGTTATTGATAATCTAGTAAAAAAGTACCAAATACGCCAGATAGAATTGGTATACGGCTCGAACTGGCTAGCTGGCTTTGCAATCTTAGCTCAAATCAGTCGTGAAATAGTTGCCCAGGGCTGGCTACTCCTTCAGGTAATAAATAAAGCGATACCCCTCGACCAATATTTCTTCAATATATCATTGGTATTTCGTCTTGACGGAGCACTTTATGGTGTATTTGGGGACATAGCAAGAATGCAAGACGGTCTGCAATTTACTACTATTTTCCGAGAGTTCTTGACATTGAAGCCAACAATAATAGACAAGCCAAATGCTGTTGCTATAAAAGGCCCAAAAATAACGATCGAATTTAAAAATGCAACTTTTCATTACCCTAATACTGAGTATAAAGTTTTTGATAATTTGAATTTGAAAATTGAATCAGGTGATAAAGTGGCCATCGTAGGTGAAAACGGTGCAGGGAAGTCTACTTTAATTAAGCTTTTGATGCGATTTTATTTACTTGATTCCGGTGAAATATTGATAAACGGAGTAGATATAAGGGATATCAAAATAAATTCACTTTATTCTCAAGTAGCAACACTTTTTCAAGATTTCAATCATTATGCAATGAGTGCTACAGATAATATAGCTATATCTGGTATCGGTGTAGATCAAAATGCTGTTGAAAAGTCAGCAAAATTGAGTGGTGCACATAATCTCATACAAAAGTTACCCAAGAAATATAAAACTTACCTAGATATGTCATTCAAAGACGGTGTCGATCTTAGTGGTGGTCAGTGGCAAAGAATTGCCCTTGCAAGAGCTTTCTATAGAAATGCCAATATGATTATTCTTGACGAGCCAACAAGCGCAATAGATGCAAAAGCTGAATATGAAATCTTCAATAATATCTTCGAAAAGCACGATGGTAAAACAGCAATAATCGTATCTCATAGATTCTCGACGGTGAGGAAAGCTGACCATATAGTAGTAATAGATGAAGGCAAAATTGTTGAATCCGGTACTCATTCGGAATTAGTGCAGCATAATTCAAAATATGCTGAAATGTTTAACAAACAAGCCGAGGGCTACAGATAAAGATCCAAAAGTAGGCTTAGGTATTCTGCGTGAGACCAAACTAGGGGAGTGACGCCCCTGTTTTCTCCAGTTGAAGGGTCTAACTGTTCGCTCATCATTTGAGACTTGTCTAACTTATCAACAGCCCAATCTAGGGCTTCATGAGCCTTGTCGATGTCACCAAGTAGTGCGTTCACTCTCCCCAGCCACATTGTACATACATACCATGGATTTGTTTTGTCCTCTGTCATCATATATGTGTCATTTGGGTACCTAACTACACCCTTGGTGATCCCTGGGTTTTGTAGGAATTTATCGACAGCTTCTTTAGTTGCAAAAATTGCAGTGCTATTTTTATCTGCAGGGCCGTACATAGCTATACCAAAAAGGCTAGAGATATCCAGAGTAATATTTTGTGAATAGTTATTAGACTGGTTGCTGAGACCTCTCAAAAAATACTGATTCTTTTCATCGAAGAGTTTCGAATAATTCTGCTCTATTTTTTGTATTGAAGAAACCCAGTTGCTAGTATCAGCCTTCACCCCATATTCGTTAACTAAGTCGATGGATTGTTTTATAGCGCTGTATACCGTCGATGTTGTGTATGTAGATGTTAGAAATAACTGCTCCCATAAATCATAGCTTGCATGTGGAAGTCCTGTCTCTTCATCAAAATATTCAGACATAAAGTTAGCCGACGGAATAATGATCTTCTCAATCAAAGAATTTATCTCATGTTGACTGAGATCCGATGCTGATCTTAAGTACTCTATCGCCAGCATAACTGTAGACGCAGTTTCATCTTCCTGAATATTTAATTCATTTTTGCCGTCTTGCATTAGCGGATGCCAGCTACTACCTAAATTCCCATCTGGTAGGTATTTATGATGCACATAACCTCTTCGGTGAAATAGGCCAGTAACAAAATGGAGATAGTTTCTAACTTCTTCAAAATACCCTAGTCTAAGCAAGGGCATTAAAGAATAATATGAATCTCGTGGCCAAACATAGCTGTAGTAGTCTCGGCCATAATTATAAATACTACTGTCCAAACTAGCTACAACACCGCCTCTAGCATCTATATGCGATCTGATGGTTAATAAACTTCTTTTGGCAATTGACTGGTACTTTACATCTAAAGAGTTGATAAATTCTGAGCTCCTCGAGAGCCAATCTTTCCAATAGTTATGTGTCGAATTAAGGTAGTGATAAAGTCCATTCTTTGCGAGATTTCTGTGAATATTAGATGCATTGTTGTACCCAGAGCATGATGCTGTTATCCAGTAGTCTATGTGGTGAGATTGTTTGGGCTTCAGAGTTAAATTGATACCAATTATAGAATCAACGCCTCCATGTTCAACAAGATTACCGGAGAGTTCACCATCTTCTGCGTCTACGTACGCACCTTCTTTACCCTCAATCCCATAATTACCAACTGCAAATTGATCAAAAGCAGCTCCGTCGTGGTCTCTTAGACTACTTACAAAGTAAATATCGTCACAATATGTAAGAATATATGGATGTTTGCCAGGCGCGTAAAGCGCTGTGTCGCCCCGACCATTCTTTGAAAGCTGGAAAACCTGGCCAAAAAATAATCTACAATTTCGTGTTTGATCGATGCGATTTTCTAGAATTGCTACTCGACCAAAGAAATCTATTCCAGAGTCTACAAAATCTCTAAATGACAGTGAGATACCAAGTTTAGTGCTAACAAATAAAGTTCTCGCCATCATAGAATTTTCATCCAAAACTGTTTCCGATTCCCAAACTTGTTCATCGTCTAACCAGCTGAATGTACCGTCCACCCATAGTCCGATTTTATGGTGGATGCTTCTTGCGCTAGTCATATTGTGCATTCCAACATATGGGTAATAGAAGTCGTGTACGAATCCTTTTTCGTTTAGGCCAACTGCAAGCCTGCCGTTGCTCAAGATCGCGCTTCTACCCACCGGGCTAAACCTCAATTCCTTTTTCAGCGAGTCTGAATTTCAAGTCGTGCCAAGCGTTCATAAAATTCATATAAGCCACGTATGGAGTTTCGTAAGGGCTGAAATAGGCATGTACGTCACCGTCACTCCACCATTTGGTGCACATATAATAGAAATGGTCACTCGTTTGCAATCTTCGCCAGTCCTCGATCAATTTGAGGTCATTGGATGCAAGAATTGGAGCCTCAAGTGCATAAAGCGAGCTAATTGCACCTTGTTGCATCTTATTGCCAAGCCAGGCCGTCAGATCTCGCTCAGTGTCAGCCCACGTAATAGTGTTAGGTATGTCTAACTCGTCCACTGGTTCGAAGCTTTCTGAAGCCTCACTGATGGTCATGAAGGTATGTTCTTGGTTTTGTAGCCAGGCTTTTGGTAGGTGTTCCAAAAAATTGAAGATGCCACTATCTTCCCATTGATGTTCTCCAAAAGTTTCATAATCCATAAATAGATTTAATAGTGGTTGATCCCATGATGCATTAGCCCAATTCATAAATTTTTCAGTAGTCAAAGGGTATTCTTGCCAATGCTGGTTGCTAAATCTAAAGGCAACGTCGTCGCTTAGTTTGTAGTTTTTAGTTAAAAGACGAATGTTGTTAGTGCCGTATGGTTTATACAAAAAGTTTGGGCTTCTCCAACCCATGACTGGGTCCCAACCTTCGCAGATTATCGCTTTGTAGCCGGCTTGATCAGCCCAAGAAGCTAACTCGTTATTGTAAGAAAGCTCAGTATTACGAAATGCGGTGGGGGTAACACCAAAAATTCTTTCTACAATTTCTCGGTGCATTCTAACTTGTGCTTCAAATTCATCTCTTGAATAGAAGAACGCCAATGAGTGATGGTAGGTTTCAGCTACGATTTCGACCCTGCCAGTCGCCACAACGTGCTTGAAACTTTCTAGCACTTCTGGTGCATAGGCCTCAAGCTGTTCGAGAACTGTCCCCGTTATCGACATTGAGAGTTTGAATTTTGGGTTATGGTTTAGCATTCTAAGCAGTCGCTCGTTGGTAGGTAGATATGACTTTGCAGCTACTTTTCTCAGTACGTCAGCATTGTTTTCTTTCGAGCCAGATGGTGCATCGAAGTAATTATGTTCTTGGCCAGCGTCGAAAATAGTGTAGTGTCGAATCCTAAAAGGTTGGTGGACGTGGAGATATAAAACTATAGCCCTGGACTCGCTCATGCAGCATACCCCAGCTGGTTTCGGTAGAGGTTTAAAAACTTAGAAGCGTTGTTGTCCCAATTCATTTTTGAAACCTCGCTTATTCCGTCTTCTGAGAGTTGAGTGGCCAATTCTTTATTTTGGAGGACAGACACAATCTGGTTTGCCATATCATCAACATCCCAGTAATCTGAGCGAAGCGCAGATGACAAAATCTCTGCTACTCCAGATTGACGACTGATCAGATTGGGAACACCAAATTCAGCTGCTTCTAGAGGTGTTAGACCAAAAGGTTCGCTTACGGATGGCATCACGCAGATATCACTGACCCCAAACATATCTCGCCACTCTTTACCACGCTGAAAACCTACAAAGATGACATTTCCGCCTATTCCAAGCTCCGCAGCAAGTTCCACGAGTTCAAGTTCCTGTTCGCCCGAACCCATTAAGACCAGCATTGATTTTGGATGTTTTTCAACAACTTTTTGCATCACCCTAAGAAGCCCTGGCAAATTTTTTTGAATTGTGAGACGACCAAAAAACATTACAATTCCGTATCCAACGCTTCTCATCATTTCGATATAACGATAGGTGTTAGGACCCGCAATTTGGTTGTTTAGACCAGAAATTACATGGCTATTATGTATAACTTCAACCTTGCTCTCAGGTACGTGATACTCCCTAACGATGATGTTTTTCACATGCTGTGAAATAGCAACCACTTTATCAGCCATCATCATTCCATGATATTCGATATCTCTCACGAAAGGATTGCCATATCCACCACCAGAGCGGTCATATTCAAGCGCGTGGATGTTCACTATTAGCGGGATACCCAGAAGCTGTTTGGCTCGCAGGGCAGGGCGTATTGTCAGCCAATCGTAGGCATGTATTACATCGTATTCTCCGAGGGTAACAATTCTGTCTACAGAAGCTTCATAAATACTGTGATAGTCATTCGCAGCAATTTCGTGTTTTTTGCCAGTCTTTGATTGATAGTAAAAACTATCATAAGCACCTGAGTGCTTCATAACTTCACGTGCGTCTGCTGGAATAGCAGGTATAACTCTCATGAAATCTATGTCTGGGTGTGAATTGATGTACGGCACAATGAAGTCAATATCTGCTCCTTGGGAAGCTAATGCTCTGCACATGTGTGCGCACGCAACTCCAAGACCCCCAGCATTGTGAGGAGGCAATTCCCAACCTAGCATAAGTATTTTCATATGTGTTTTAGCCACCCTAATTGTTTACTTGTTAATTATACTTTGAGCTTACGTTAATTTTCAAGGTGTAAAACAGATGACTTTTCGACAGGTTTGTGGTATCATCTACATCAAGTTAATTACAGCTCGTTTTTAGAGTTGCATATAATTTAATCGCTAAAAATCATATGAAGATATGGAGACTCTATGAACGACGTCCAAAAAATTAGAAATGTTGCAATTATTGCCCACGTTGACCACGGAAAGACCACTCTTGTCGATGGTCTATTGAAACAATCTAATACTTTCAGGGACAATCAAGCTGAAATGAATCAAGAGCTGATAATGGATTCTGGTGATCAAGAAAAAGAAAGAGGAATCACAATAACAGCTAAGATCACGGCAGTTGACTGGCAAGGCTATCGAATCAATATCATAGACACTCCAGGGCACGCAGATTTTTCTGGCGAAGTTGAACGAACGCTCCGTATGGCCGACGGAGTTATTTTAGTAGTTGACGCTCAGGAAGGCCCAATGCCTCAAACAAAATTTGTACTTTCTAAAGCACTACAGCTCGAGCTCAAGCCGATTGTAGTGATTAACAAGATAGACAAGCCGGCATCGCGAATCTCAGAAGTAGAAAACGAATTGGCTGACCTGTTTTTGGAACTTGCAGTTCACGAAGATCAACTCCACTATCCGGTTTACTATGCAATCGGCCGGGAAGCTAAGTCCTGGAAAATTGTCCCAGCAAACACAGCCGACGATGCAGATCTTACGCCGATATTTGAAGCCATCACTCAAGATGTACAAGCGCCAAATGTAGATCAAAATGGCTCTTTGCAACTTCTTGTATCGGCTCTTAGGTATGACTCCTTTCAGGGCAAATACTCTGTCGGTAGAGTAGAACGAGGAAAACTGCAACGCGGTGATCAGGTGATTTTATGTGGCGAAGAAAAGCAAACCAAGTCAAAAATAGATCGAATATATCGAACTATTGGCACAAATTTTTTTGAAATAGATTCAGCGATTGCTGGTGATATTGTTTCAGTAACAGGCGTAAGCGATACTCAAATAGGTGACACTATCGCATCGATAGATAATCCAGAAGCACTCCCTCGAATCGAAGTTGAAGCACCAACACTCAAGATTTACTTAGGCCCAAATACCTCGCCTCTAAAAGGTAAGGAAGGTGAGTTTACTACATCTAGACAAATTGGTGACCGACTAAAACAAGAATTAGAAACAAATGTAGGCTTGAAAGTTGAAGAAGAAGGCATCGGTTTCTTGGTTTCTGGTCGTGGTGAGCTACACCTTTCAGTCTTAATTGAGACAATGAGACGCGAAGGATTTGAGTTCGAGGTAGGTCGCCCGCAAGTAGTCACGCATATTGAAGATGGGAAAGTTATGGAACCGGTCGAAGAAGTAATCGTCGAAGTACCTGCAGAACACGTCGGTGCAGTACAAATGGAGTTTGGGCGCAGAAAAGCAACCATGGTTGATCAGTTCAATTCAAATAAGGGCGTGACTAAGCTAGTTTACAAAATGGCTACCAGAACACTTCTTGGAGCAAGGAATATCCTTCTAACTGCTACTAAAGGAACCATCATAATGAACACGCTCTTGGATTCTTATCAACCTCTAGGTGCTGCCTTAGAGCAAATCAGAAATGGTGTGTTAATAGCATGGGAGGCAGGAACCTCAACTCCGTATGCACTTCAGAACGCTGAAGAACGTGGTCAGCTTTTCGTAGGGCCAACAGAACCAATCTATGCCGGTCAAATTGTCGGCTTGAATTCTCGTGGCGATGATCTCGAAGTTAACGTTTGTAAGGAAAAACACCTCACTAATATGCGATCAAAAGCATCTGATGGTACAGTGCAATTAACCCCGCCAGTTATATTCAGCCTTGAACAGTGCCTAGATTTTATCGAAAACGATGAATTATTAGAAGTAACTCCCAAATCGTTGCGTTTACGCAAAAAAGAATTAGATCATAACAAGAGAAAACGTTCCTCTAAGTAGCTTCACCCTAAAGTCGTCAAGGCAATTGAAAGTATGACTAGTAAAATTAGCGGCAGTAAGAAAGTAGATAGTACAACTATTATGTCCATTGAAGTAACTATCCAAAAGAGCACCTTGTTACCACCAAATATGTACCATAGCCACATTCTGATAGGTGATGTGATGCAAAGAGCAATCAAAATATAAAACACAGCTGACATATCGCCGCTCAAGAACGGCGTGTTGTCATAACTATTTCCGTTGTTAACCCAAACTTTTATTAGCCATGCCGATAAGCCTATCGAAATAACAGATAAGACAATCGCACTAGCTAAGATTGCTTTATTATGTTTGTTTATCACATTTAGAATTATATACTTAAAAAACATGAAATATATATTAATAAGTCAATTCAAGCCTACATTAACGGAACATTTTTAATTAATATATTAAATTTATGAAAAATGAAGATTTAAGGATAAAGCTTGGTTTAAATGCTAACCATACAGCATACTTCCTACGTGCGCCACAAGAATATTGGCAAGCTTTGGGGATGCGTCAAGCGCCGTATGATGACAATAGTGGTGAGTACGACTTTATCCATGCGTTCTTTGAGTCAAAAGAAGAACTCAAAAACTTTTCAGATATTTTGCTTAGTAAACTTTCCCACGGTGGTATTATGTGGATTTCTTTTCCTAAAAGACATGAAAAAAGTTCTTTAAGTCGAGAAGACGCCAGGGAAGTATTTGAGCCACTAGGCTTAAAAGCCGAAGAAGAGATTGGCATAACAGATAACTGGTTTGCAGTTAAGTTTATTTGGAAAAATCAATAATCGCCTGAACTAACGCCGAAGTACTCATCAAGGGTTTTGCCTGAAGTGATAATATTTTTTGCTATATCAACGCCAACAAAACGAATATGCCACGGTTCGTATTGATAACCAGTAATAGCTTCCTTGCCCTCAGGGTAACGGATAATGAAGCCATAATTTGCGGCGTTTTCTGCAAGCCAAGCACCAAAATCAGTTTGGCCGAAACAAATCTCTAGATCACAGTAACCACTTGCATTACCAACATCTGCAGCTAATCCAGTTTGGTGTTCGCTGTGGCCAGGTCTAGCACTGTAGGTATCTGCCTGAGTTTGGCCGTCTCTAGATACATAACCGTTATATACATTTTCCTGAGTTTTATAGGATCTGTAGCCACTAATTATTTTTGTGTTAAAGCCTGCTTTTTCAGCATCTGCTAGCAATGAACCTATTGCTAGCGCTGCTTCTGGGCGCATCTGTACGCCTCTGATATATGTCAGTTCCGGAATGTATGTGCTTGGTAGAGCGTGTTTTTTGTTAACTACTACTGTCAGGTTTGCTGATTGTTCTAGGCTTAGCTCCGGCGCATAGTTTTGGCTAATTTGTGGATCTTGTTGCTTCTTTGGGAAGTCACCCTCTACTATGTCTGCCTTCGGATAGCTAACAGTTTTTGTTATCTTGTACCAGCCAAATATGGCACCCCCTAGCAGCAGTACCCCTAAGATTATTACTACAGGTGTCGAAACATGTTTTTTTCTTTTTATTGTCATTAACTTTTATCTTACCATGCAGTTTAGTCTAAAGTGGTCGAACCGAAGGCGATTCGGTCGAGTATTTCGCCGTGCATATCGATCATATTACCCGGAGTTATCACAAACTCACCGTAGCGACTGTTGATGCTATCCAGCGCGTCTGAAAGTCGCTTTTTTGCCTCTTGCGATCTATATTCTGTGATGGCCACGGATTTTTTATGATTATTTCGCGACTCACAACTATCAACTCGCGACTCATGATAGTCGAAAATGCTCAGCTGTTCTGGGTCCCATGGCTCGAGATCATACACAGTGATAGCTATAATAGTCACTCTGCTAGGTATCTCTGCTCGGCTCAAAAGAACCTTCATCGCCTCAAAAATTTCACTTGTGGTGTATAGACGATATCCCAAACGATGCCCCTCGTGCCAAGATCTCAGCAGGTGCATATTTTCAAAACCTATGGGTGAGTCGACTGGCTTAATCGCACCTCTCTCGAAGCCCATATAAAGATGTATGCCTCGGGCGCAAAAATTGTTTTTGCGTAGCCTTCGGCCAACCTTCTCGCAGAGCTTCATATATAGGCGTGCCAGCTCTTTTTTGTCATCAGTTTTTTTAGGTAGAGCGTATTGGTGCCCTATAGACTTTGTTGAAAAAGTTCGGTTGTCGACCTCGTGCCCGCGCAAACGCGCCCACCAGTAGTAGCCCACCACGCTCTTGAAGACAGTCTTTTTGAGTAGTAGCTGGTCGGCATCAAAGAACTCTATCGGGCTATTGATGCCACACGCCCGGAGACGTGCCGCGTACCGTACATTAATGCCCGGCAAATCGACCAACTGCATGTTCTCGTACATCTTTTTGACATTCTTATAGCAAATAAGCGTCATACCATCCGGTTTACCAAACCCCGCCGCATATTTTGCAAGAAACCGGTTCGGTCCAATACCGACATTCACCGTTACCCACTCTCCGAGGTGCTCACGTACCCGTCGCTTTATCTCTTGCCCAATCTCCTGCATGCGCCGGCAATGCGCGTCGTAGGAGAGGTCCTTCTTGATAAGTAACGACCCTCCAAAATCTAGCACAAACTCATCGATGCTCTTGGGGGCTACATCAGGAGTGAAGTCCAGCAGGAGCTCCTTAAAGCGCCGGTGTGCTTCTCGGTACTTTGCGGGATCTGGCGTCAGTATTACTACGTTGGGGGCGAGCATACGCGCCTCTTTATTGTTGACGCCCAGCTTCACTCCAAGGCGTTTTGCTTCATAGCTTGACGCCAGTACCATACCGTGGTCGGTTCCGTAGGCGCTCACCGCCACCGGTCTACCCCTCAGTAGCCGGTTAGCCTGCTGTTCGATAATTGCAAAACAACAGTTCAAATCAATATGCATAATCATCGGCTTCGACTTATTCAACATAAAACAATTCCGTATTTTTGTTGCCAAATAATTCTGCGTGCGTACTTTGTGCGACAAAGTACCAAAACATGGGGCGGGGTCACCTTGTTCTCTAGGAAATATGTTGTCAACAAATACAAGAAGGTCGAAAGGCGCTTTGCTTCCTCCTCATTCTCCCTTAGTCGCATCTTGTATTTTTGACCAACAATTTCCTCGGGAACAAGCTTCCTTAGTGCCCCATACCCCAGGGAACTTGTGCAAATACATAATTTGCAACTTTGATTGATGCTCGACTTTGTCGAACGCTCCATAAACCAGTAAGCTATGCACCCGCCAGAGCTCTCAAATATTGACAAATATATAACTCTTATGCTATAATATGAACATAGGGTCACGCTCGTGTATCCTATGAAAGTTCTTTCAACCCACCACGACCACCAAGAAAGGCCTTTAACATGGGTATCATTGATTTTTTCTACGACCTGTATGACGGCAAACGTAACAACCAGCGCGAAGAAGAGTTTCGCATCGATCTTGCTGCGATTACTGCGGTTTTCTTTGCGCTCACCGGCTTGATGTTGCGCTATGTGACGCCCGATAAGGACGCCACCTGGCAGACCATTGGAGCCTGGGTAGGCTGGCCGGCGCTTGGCATTGCCACCATTCTCATCTTCCTGCACCGCATTGCAGAAAAGGGAAGGTCGGATCGAAAGCGAGCAAAAGAACGAGGCGAGCGTCGGCACCAACAAGATGTCGCGTGGCGTAACGAGCTTGAGCTCGAGCGGCTCCGTGCGGAGAACGCCGAACTCAGGAACAATCAATGTCCGCCCACAAACAGCCCTCGCAACCAGCGAGACGCTCCCAGAGCCTATCATTAGGCCCAACGGTTGAGCCCTCGTCACATGTGCGAGGGTTTTTCCGTTTCTAGATCTCCTGACACAGCCAAATATATAAACAAGCACACAAATTATATGTTTGCGACTCCGGGGTTCGGGGCTATGAAAAACAGATGAAGATTGCCCTACCTTAGGAAGCGTATAGCGAGGAAGATAAAGTCCGCTCATGTCGGACCGACTGAAAGGAGTCCTGGACTCGCAGCTTCCTATGGGGGCAAGATTCAATCTCGTTTTTTCATCCGCCCTGAGAGTTTTGCCTACTTTGTCGGTACAAAGTAGAGGGAGGGGCTCTTTCATACCCCAAAACCCTCATAATTCACACTAGCCTCACCCGCATTCATATACTCCTCCAGCGTCCAATTAAGCGTATCGGCATCAAAACACAGCTTGAAATAAACCTGGCCACCAACGTCAGCCATCGAAAAGTGGTGTAATACTTTTGTTCCACTTTTTGTTTTGTGATAAAAATCTACTTTGCCAAGACGATATGTTTCGTTGGCCCAGCCAAGTTGCAGGGGTGTAAAACGGTGCAGGCTGGCGTTGTAGGTGCATATTACTGATACCGGTTCATTCAAACTTTCTCTCATATGCTCTCGCATCCCCTCTCTAGGGCGAGCAAAGCCCGCCCGGCTAGAGGGTTTTTGGCTTTTACTTCGTTCCCAGCTCCAGTGCTCAAGTGAAGTACTAGCATGTACATCTCTTTCCGCGCTTCACTGGCGCCTCGCAAAATCTCAAAATGCAAGGCATCTGATATAAAGTTAAGTCCTTCTCTCATATAATTAGTCTCCAGTCTCAAGTTTTTGATTAATAAATAATAAAGTTGTAAAATATGCTCATTCACGCCCCTGGACAAAAAGGAGGTGATAGCGTGAAGTTCATTATCGCAATCACGGGGTTGTGGTTGGTGATACATGGGGCCGTCAAGGCTGAGAACGCCCATGCAAGGTTCAAATACTCCAACCCCCCTCCAGGTGATGACGAAACCCGCCGCAATATAGCTCTGGGCTTCCTGGGCATTGCTGTTGGGTGCATCCTGGTCCTCGTCATGGTTGCGGCGTGAGGTTAGCCCCCCCCTAGGAGTCGGTTGAGCCGCCACACGGCAGAGCTCTCGGTCATCCGGGGGCTTTGTCGTTCTTGGGTATTGTTAAAAATTCGAAAAAGAGTATCGATCAATAGGGTGGTCAGTTTACGCACACACTGCCAACGAAAAATGTGATTCATCTCGAGACTAGCGACTAGTGGCTCGTGACTGGTAAAAGAAGTCTTGTGAGGAGGAATCAGAATTTCAAAAATCCCAAAGCCCTCACACAGGCTAAGATGAGTATATAACCTTTTTGCCTGTGCTAGCAATACTCAAATCTCTATAGATTTAGATTGCTTGGTAATACAATAGTATTCATGACAAATACTTTTCTTCACACAATTGACCAAGTCCATTTTGATAAATACAAACCTAGTGACGCCAAGGAAGCGGTAGACTTGGCCCTCAAAGAAGCAAAAGCCAATATAGCTAAACTAAAGAAGATTAAAAAACCAACATTCGAGAATACGGTACTTGGTCTAACGCGCTCAGATGAAAAGCTTGAGTTTGTGACGGGAGTAATTTCGCACTTAGAGTCTATGAAAACAAGCGTATGGCAAGAAGCACGCGACTATGCGATAAAGAAATATGTTTCATTTGGCCTAGAAGTAGAGTTTGATCAAAAGATTTATCTTCAACTAAAAATTCTTCAAGATGATGGCAAGGTAGTTGATAAGTTAGAGCTTCGACTTCTCGATAAATTAATTAAAAACTACCAAGCGAACGGCATTCATCTACCCAAAGACAAGCAAATAGAACTGAAAAAACTTTCAAAACGTAGCGCTAAACTAAGTACGCAATTCAGAAGCAACATACTGCTTGCTAGAGACAATAACCCAATTATCGTACGCAATATTTCTCAACTCAAAGGCGTCAGAAATGACATTGTGGAATCTTACAGAGAAGCTGCGGCTAAAGCGGGTGTCGAGGGCTTCCTTATTTCAAACGATGATGGCAACTTTGACCATATTATGACAACTTGTAGCATTTCAGCTACAAGAAAGAAATTCCACAGAGCTTACTCTGCATGCGTGACTAACAAAAATAATAAGATAATGTTTGAGCTGTTGACAATCAGGCAAAAACAAGCAGACATCCTTGGGTTTGAAAACCCCGGAGCGATGCTTATGCGCGAAAGGATGCTCAATACACCGCAGAAAGCACTAGATTTCATTGAACCACTACTAGAAAAATACAGCCACAAAGCTAAGATTGAATATCAAGAACTACTAAATTTTGTCTGTAAGAACTACGACCCTGCTATTAAAAACCTCGAACAATTTGAATTCGACAGCGGTATTGATATGTTCTACCCTGCGAAATATTTTGAAAATAAATTCAAAATAAACCTAGACGATACAAAGGAATACTTTGAATTCAGTAGATGCCTTAGTTTCATGCTCGAATCGTTCTCGAAACTGTATGGCATTAATTTTCGAAGACTTCAAAAGAAATCATGGCACAAAGATGTCCAGGTATACGCTATCTTTGACAGTTCGAAAAAGCAACTTGCAGAGGTGCACTGCGACTGGTTTTCGAGAAAAGATAAACACGGTCATGCCTGGATGAATGAGTTCGTAAATGCTGATAGATCTATCGGCGTCGAGAAACCTCATATTGGTTGCGTAATCATGAACATATCACCGGCTACGGCAAAATTGCCAGCACTCATGCCCATTAATTCAGTCGAAACAATGTGGCACGAATTTGGCCACTTTATACATTTTGCTCTTAGCAATACTAGGCTAAAAGAGCAGGGGATGAATCATGTAAAACGTGATTTTATCGAAGCCCCTTCACAAATTATGGAAAACTGGGTACTTCATGATGACGTACTCCCGAAATACGCCAAACACTACAAAACGGGCAAGCCTCTTGCTAAAAATACAGTCAGAGCAATTAAGAACATGTCGCTGTTTAACATCGGTATCAAAACCATGAGACAACTCTACTTTGCATATCTTGATTTGCTATTGCATTCAGGGCTCGAGCTTAAAAACGTAAAGGAAATGTCAGATTTCGCCTTTAACTTACGAGAGAAATACCTACCGGTAAAACCGATGCCGTACTTTGCAATCTTAGCAACATTTGCCCACATCACTGATGGCTATGCCTCCGGTTATTACACATATAAGTGGTCAGACTCACTGCAGGCAGATCTATTCTCAAGGTTTGAAAGCGAAGGCGTTTTCAATGAGAAGACAGGTGAAGATTTTAAGAATTCGGTTCTTTCACGAGGCGACGAAGTAGAACCGGATATTCTTGTCAAAGAATTTTTACACCGAGCACCAAAACCAGAAGCAATGTTGAAGCGTGATGGAATTATTTAGAATCTTCATTTTAAAGCGTATAATTTCATTATAAGGGGGCGAGATGAAGGAAGAGAACAAGTTACTCAAATTCGTGTATACGTTTTTCTTAGGGCTACTTTTAGCAATGTTCGTCGGTTTTGGAGTTAACACATTCTATGAGGGGCCTAAAGCTCCTGAATATCCATCTTCAACTATGGCAATATATGGCGATAAAGCACCATCAGAAGAACAAATTGCAGCCGAAAAAGCCTACAATGAAGAACAGATTGCTTACAATGAATCTCTAAAACCGTACAGCCGAAATGTTTCAATAATTGTACTTTTGTCTGCAATCGCCTTGATTTCATTAAGTCTGATATACGTTTCAAAGATCAAAATACTTGCTGATGGTTTGATGATGGGTGGTCTATTTACCTTGATGTACAGCATAATTCGGAGCATCATTTCTGAAAACAGTAAGTATATATTTGTTACAATTACAGTTGGCTTAATAACTGTCGCCTACTTGGGTTATCGTCGTTTTGTGCACCCCGAATTGAAAGTTAAGAAATAATTTAAGGAGATCAAAAAATGGATCAAGTTCAGATTAATGCTCAGGTTCCAGACTTTACGCTTGAGGCATACTACAAAGACGACCTAACCAAAATTAGTTTGTCAGACTACAAGGGCAAGTGGGTTGTGTTGGTTTTTTACCCTGCAGACTTTACATTTGTTTGCCCAACAGAACTAGTGGATGCTGCGAATTTTCACGAAGAAGTGAATAAACTAAATGGCGAGATCATGAGCGTCAGTACCGATACCGCTTTTTCACATAAAGCTTGGCACGACACATCCGATTCAATTTCCAAGATCAACTACCCAATGCTCGCCGACCCAACTGGCAAAGTTTGCAGAATGTTCGGTACATACATCGAAGATGAAGGGCTCTCACTCAGGGGTACTTTCATTATCGATCCTGATGGATTTTTGAAAACTATTGAAATTCATAATAATGATATCGGCCGAAGTGCTAAAGAAATGGTTCGAAAATTAAAAGCCGCACAATTCGTGCGTGAACATGGCGGCAATGTCTGCCCAGCTAACTGGGAACCAGGCGAAAAGACTCTCAAACCGGGCGTAAAACTAGTCGGTAAAATCTAGATTAGTGCTAACATAAGCCTATGAAAGATTATCTTGATGATCTGCTGGTGTTGTCAATTATTGCAGTACTGATACTGGTAACCTATAAAACTATAATCCGTAGAAATAAAATCTTTGTATTTATTTTTGGGTTACTGCTAACACTTGGCGCAATTCCGGCAACTGTTATGATCGGGCTATCCATAAGCGGTAGATCGCGGGGAATAGAGTATGTGCTAGGAGCTTTGATAGGTATTGTTGGAATTCTAGTAATGATATTTAGTAAAAAACTATCGAAAAATTAAAAATTTATCACCCCTTGAAACTATTGACATTTTAAGCTAAAGAACATTAAATAAACCTAAGCGTTATTTAACAAACACTCTTTGGGGGCAAAAATAAAACTTTATATAAAAAACTTTAGATTTGATGATATTTTTGAAAGCAAAATATTTCTATTGTTTTTCATATTGACTCTTTTGGGTGGAAACCTATTATTCGTGCGATCATTCGCAGTAAATGATTCAGGCACGAAAGGGACAGAAGCCGAGAATTATCTTAGTGAATCAAACACGACTACATACACAGATGAGAACGCATCGGGAGGTAAATATTTAAGTTTCAATAGCGCTGCGGTCAGCACTCCTCCACCAGCAAGTGGTGGTTCTAGCGGGGGAGGAGGCACAACACCGGATCCTGGCAGTGGTAGCTCAGGCGGAAGCAGCGGGTCCACAACCTGGACATGGCCGGCTACATTGCAAAACACTGGCCCGACTGCAGGTACAACTTTCACAAGTTTATCTCCAAGAGAATTCGGCACCTCAGATAGCGGTAAAACGTTCGAAAATGTGGAGATATTGGTAGGCAACGGTCAGGAATTTTATATAACTGGTAACAATATAACTTTTAAGAATTGTAGGATCGTATACACTGGCACAAGCCATTCGCCAAATGGTTTTATATTCATCGGTAAAGCTTGGGATTCAAGCATTCGCCCTAAAAACATCACTTTTGATCATTGTTACATCGACGGCGGTAACAGACACGAATACGGTCTAACGGCTCGACACGGTCAATTTACTCTTCAATATTCGCAAGTTAGAGGCGCATCACACGTCGTAGAATCTGCTGGAGATCTAGACTCAGGCACAACAACAACTATCTACAGAAATTATATATACGACTACGACGACACCCCATATGCATCTCCACCACATCTGGGTCATGCAAACGGAATATACTTCACTGGAAATAACGGCACCGTCAATATCGAAGACAACACAATCATTGCCAACAGATGGGAACTTTGTAGTGCAGGATGGTCGAACGGGCCAGGTTCAGGCTGTTATGAATTCGGTGGGACTGGAGCAATCGCAGTCTATGCAGACGAAGATTCAAACCCAGACAAAGTCTATATCGTCAAACATAATCAGATATCAGGTGGCGGTTATTACCCAGTGCGCTTTTACGGCCAAACTAGTGGCATTCAATCTATCATTTTTACCGACAATGTATTTACTGCTCAGGCGGGTTGGCCAAAATCATCTATAGACGGAAATCTTTACGTATTTAGCGGTACTATTGGCTCAACTACAAGAACAGGCAATAGTTGGGGAAGTGATACGGTATGCTATTCATCACCAAGTAGTTGTGCGGGGACACCATGATGAAAAAGTTTTCGATTTTGCTGACCTCGATACTAGTTTTAATGGTTTTCACGCCAATAGCTACGAATGCGCAAAGTACATGCCCGGATCTATCAACTGGCTACGGAATATCAAACTATCAACTTAGTGACGTACAAGCAGGCACCCATTCTCTGTGGGTTAGAGTAAAGAATGCAGATGGGTCGCCAGACCTAAAATTCAATCTTTCTGGAGGCGGAACAGCTTGTAATCAACAAATCTCGACTACTGATGCTACAAATTGGAAATGGGCCAACTCACAAAACATTTTTACAACCACGGGCGGCACCATTGATATTCAAATATCTGCTACCAAAGCCAATGTTGATCTAGATTGTATCGTGCTATCATCAAATTCCTTATTTGCTCCTACCGATTCGACTAGTTGCGCCAACACTCAAGTTGCAGACACAGCAACTACTGCAGGTACTTCTTCGGCAAGCGGGGGTACAACTCAGCAGTCCGCTAGTTCAACAAAGCCTACAAATGCCATAGGCAAAACAGTGTCTTTTGTAAAAGAAAAGGTAGCAACACCTATCGCTGATAGCACTAAGAAAATATTTAAAACACCATACTATTTAGCAGGAGCGATACTGATAGTCGTAACTACAGTCGCTGGTATTATCTTCGGTGTTCGAAGGTACAATTCCAAAAATTTCTTAAAGGGAAAAATGAATAATTATACATACCTAGACTATTCGCCACCGACAACTTCACTGTTCACAAATATCCCGAATCCAAATCCAACATATACACCCGGTCAAGTAATAAACCCCAATACTCACAAATAAGAACCGCTAAAATAAATTTCAAATGAAAATAGGGAGTGCGAACTTATAGGGACCTTCCCCCGACCGAGCAACTTACGCACGGTCGGGGGTTAGGTTTACCCGGGTCTTCCTTGAATCGCTGGTCGGAACGTTTGTTCCGTCTTTTTTCCATCAAGCTGTTTCCAGCTTTCGGTATTCAATCCAACGACAGGATGAGCCCTCCCAGCCCGGCGCACCTTCTTCGAGTATCCATTTAGCGACGGCAAACTCTCCAGTGCATTTTAAGCCGAGTGGTTTCGTCACTCCCTTAACCATTACGGTCTAAGTAAAATATACGACTATTCATGATGTTAATCAAGTAAGGTTTAAAATGTCGATGTTAGATCATAAAACGCTGGAGAATAGGTTAGATCAGTAGTTTTGACAGATTGTTTTTATACCAGCTGATTGTGAGTGTGTGCCCACGTCCATTCAGCCCAAAATAACTCACCTTGGTCCCGTTGTCTTTCCAGCCATCCATTACTCTACTGGCAGAGCGATAGCGCACGATCTTGTCCATTTTGCCCATTACAATCTTTAGAGATTTTGTACTGTCTATGCCCGCATCATCCAATATCTCAATCGACTCCCACTTTTTTCTAAGGGAAGCTTCATCGTAGCCGTTACCGACGAACTTAGATCTTACTTTTCTGAAAATCTTTGCTGTGTATATTGCATGCGACACGGATATCCCTGCTGTCCCATAAATACCCGTTTTAGCATTGTCTATTCGCCTTTGAACATTAAATGATATGTAAGCCCCCAAACTAACACCACAGCAAACAACACGTTCATAAGAACTCGCTCTGCCTTCAACTTCTTTTGTAATAGACTCCACTAAATTTAGTAGATCATCGGGATTGCCACTATCTAACACGTTACGGTCGTACTCGAATGCTATTACATCATAGCCAGCATTTAAAAGTGCCTGAATGGCTTTTTGATAGGATTTTAATCTCCCTCCAAAACCAGCGACTAGACATGCTAAAGTATCAGTTTTCGAATCTTCATTTGAGTAGAATTCATTGCTCAGCATTAATAAATAATAGCAAATTAACTTAGCATTTGATCTTTATTAGTGTGAAAGCGTTTGGAGGTAAATAGAATCGTTGATCGGTTTTACTCTAGGCTTTCCAGGTAGAGGTCTTCTTGCTCGTTTGCTTCATCTTCTAACTCCAATATTTCATGGTAGAGACTAGGGTTTTCGACCTTGATTCTATCGTAATCGATAATACTTCTACCGTTCACAATAACAAGATAGCTCGTCAGGTCAATATCGGGCCTGCCAACAATTTGATAAATTCCGCTTCTACCGTCGCTGTCCATTTTTGACATATATATCCCATTATATGGTTTGTGATTACAAAGTTCCAATACAAGTCAGCCCCTCATCAATGAACTTCTCAACGTTGAGGCTGAGGTAAGGTCCGACCCAAACGATGTTCAATTCGAACAACCGCACCTAAGGGTTGCTCATGAAACTTGACTGACAGATCACCATCTTTCAACCCAAGTTCTGGATTCAAATCCTTACCCATACCGCCACGATCAAAATCTAAATCTGAATGCCGCGCTGCAAACCTATCTAGTCCACCGATCACAACAAATTCAACATGTTCAAGTCCTTCAGGGTACGGACTGGATTGTTTTGGGGAAGGAAGCTCTAAATAAGGAACTCTCCATCCTCCTGCTTCAAGAGGTTCTTCAAGCTCTATAGTAGCAATTGGTCTTCCCGAAATAATAGCTTCACCCAATAGAGTAGCTCCACCAAGATCTGCGAGTATCTGTTTGTATCTCTCTCCAGTAGCTACGCGATAACAGATATGATCCATCATAGCCAATTCATGCGCTGAAATTCCGACTCTTTTCAAGCCATTATTCACATTTTCTATAAATCTTTCATACCCTTCCAATATCTTCATAACTAGATAATAACAAAAAGAGCCAGGACTGGCTCTTTCATAATGCTTATGCTCGGCAACCCTTTATGGACGAACTTCTCAGAGAAAATATGTTGAAGTAGA
The DNA here is from genome assembly GCA_020428535.1 of Candidatus Saccharimonadota bacterium. Lineage (GTDB taxonomy): Bacteria > Patescibacteriota > Saccharimonadia > Saccharimonadales > JAGQMS01 > JAGQMS01. The sequence goes on along the minus strand of JAGQMS010000002.1, from coordinate 46,331 downwards.
AACTTCGTCTAGTAATTCGTATACATAACTCGACATAGACAAAATCAAGAATTTTATTATTATTACTATATGCTTAATACTTCAGCCATAAATGGTAAGAAACCTTACAACAATAAGGCGGTATTCTATCAAAACAGTCTCAGAAACGACGGTCATGGGTTATCTACTGCGGACTTTGATTCGTCTTGGGCACAATTTATTAGAGACAATGGTTTAGAGTGTGACACTCAGCAATTGAAATCAAAATGGCGGCTACCGCAATCGCTTTCACAGCTGAAAAATAGTAGTCGGATAATCAATTTTCGAACGAGTACGATTATTGGCTTAGACGATAATACACTACTCGGCTTAGTTAGATACGAAAAAAAGTCTCCCTTTTCAGCCGGAAATGTCCGTCAAGGAGCTACAAGAAGGCAGGCAACGGTATTGTTTTTACCTAAAGCTACAAATCTTAACTTCCTTATAAGTTTTCCGAAAAATTTTGCAGCACAGTATGTCTCAGGTAATTTAACCAGAGCATCGCAAGAAAGTACGGATATATACTACTCCCAGGGGTCTCATGAGTATGCGCTTCAACTAGCGAAGCAGCTTACGGAAAAAAAACTATATATAGACATTGAAGTGGGAAGTGGAGGAGTATGGCTATTAATCGGTGGAGATAAAAGAGACCCTGAAACATTGACTCTCATATATGATTTTGCAAAAAATATCAGTCTGCCCGAGACAAATGGTAGCTTGGTAATTAACGAAACAAAATTCGTAAAAGTACACAAAATAACGCCATTTATAGTTAGGCTATCAGAATCCATTTCAATATTTTTATTAATGATCTTAGCGGCAGCTATTACATTGATCTACATTCGAACGAAATGATAGCTATTACATTAGCAATATAAAAGCCCGCAATGGGACTCTTTTTATCATATTCTTATGCTTGGTAGGGGAGACACCTGCCCGCCAAGCAAGGTAGGCGGGGGACAGAGCACTTGAATCAGTGCGCCGAGTATACTCGGGCACTAGACTCAAGACCGAACCTGCAACTTTCGCCACTTCTTGGCGAGTTGCAGAACCGAGTCGAATCACTTATCAAACTAAAACACCTGAGTGCAAAACTCAGGCATTTTAGTTTGGCAGGGGAGACAGGACTCGGTCACGTTCCGCGACCCCGTCGCCACATCTTTGAAGCACAGCTTCAAGAGTGGACTCCCTTGCGAAAAGCCGCTGGCTTTTCTCACCTCCAACCAACTCCGTTGGTTTTAAGTTGAGCCTGAATCACATGGCCACGAAAAAAGCCCGGACAAACTGACCGGGACTTTTCGTGGCAGGGGAGACAGGACTCGAACCTGCAACCAACGGTTTTGGAGACCGCTACTCTACCAATTGAGCTACTCCCCTGTATATCTTCTTCTTAATTAATCTCAGAGTGCTACTCCCCTAAGCAAGATAAAGTATAACCTAATCGCATCTATTTCAAAAGATATTAACAGAGTATGTGATACGATAAATCGAGATGGAAAATCAAAATATTCAACAATCGAACGAGCCTATTCCTCAAACAGTCCCCCAAAAAGCTCCACTACCATCATTACCACCAAAAAGCCCCATCCCCAGGCTACTAAGTTTGGTACTGATGCCAATATTTCTGGCTGCACTTTCCTTAGTTTTGTGGTTTGTGCCAATACTTACAGGCAAAAACTCCAGCGGTCAACTCTGTACTCAACAAACAACTACAACTACCACGACAACAAATCAGGCCGATACAAACACTTCAACACAAACCACAGATATGAAATGCGAGTCAATTTCTAGTCAACTCGATTCAAATACTACTGTATGGCTACGAAGGCTCAGCGTAGTTTTTGGTATCTTTTCAATTGGAAGCATCTTTTTAGTGCCTGTATGGCTTCTCGATATCAGTGAATATCGTTACTCGAAGAAACAAGCATTCTAATCAGACGATCGCTGCAGAGATTACTTCTTGATCCAGTGAACTGCGTAGTTTATTTGCTAATTCTGGGTTTGTTGAATTAACTTTTTCTAACCAAACGTAGACGTTCTCAAGTGCAATGTCAGGCATTATTGTCTTCTTTTTAGAGAACAAATCTGGTTGCTCTTTTCTGACCAAACTACAGACTCTTTCATAAACAGCAGGCAAAACCTCATCACGAACGCCAAGTGCTTTTATAAGGCTAAATTGTGTAGAAATAGCTCTTTGGGCTGTTTGATCTTTTACCTTCACTTCGATGCCGTATTTTTCTGAACCTTTAAGAAGATCGTTCATCATATAGGCTGGGCCATGCGAATGCCACTCTTTACGTTTAGAATCGGGGATAGATTCTGTGTTTATTCCAATACTCTCGGCAAACTTTGTAAAAAAGACCCTTACGTCGATTTTGTAGTAACTCAACAAACTATCGATACTGCTGTATAGGTTTGCCATATAAACGCGAAAATGCGCATCGAGTGTCCGCACTAAATCAAGATCACCCTGGATAAATAGATTATCTGATTCGAATTTGTTTATTACAGCCGCAACAATACTTTGTGCGTACGGTTCCGCACGAATACCGAAATCTAGAATGGCAATCCTGTTGTTTGGTAATATCCTTATATTTCCTGGGTGTAGATCACCGTGAAAAGCTTTACCGGAAGTTAGGCTATAGAATAGTTCGAAGGTCAGCTCTCTTATCATTTCTGCTAGATCTGTGTCGTAATTTTCTCTAATCATCTCGACAATATCTTCATTTTCCTTGAGCCTCAGCTCGACTAGGGTCTTTACTGAGATTCCATCAACTCGGTCTTGGACAATTACGCGCTCATTGCAAAGTTCCATAATAGTTTCGGGGATAACTATGGTGGGGTGATTTTTATATCTTTCATATAGTTCATGCGCGAACTCTATCTCTCTCGGAAAATCTGTCTCCTTAATACAGGCTTTTTTAAATGAGCCATAAAACTGGCCAATATCGACAGCAGCTATCTTGATACCCGAAAGTTTTAAAATATAAGCCAATTTTTTAAGAAATTTGAGATCGTATTTAATCTCTTCTAAAATATGAGGTTTTAAGATTTTGATAATTATTGGTCTGTGGCCATCAAGTTTACCTTGATAAACAGCACTATAACTTCCCACACCTATGGGAATTGTATTTGTCACAGAAACTCTTGAAGCACTCGTGCCAAGAGCATCATTAATAGCCTGCAAACCCATTTCTGGGTCTATATTGTCTTCAAAAACATCGAGTTGTTTGGGGTTCAGTTTTTGACCCTTTGTGACCGCGAAACCCAGTAAAATTCCTTGCAAGAATTTAGCATAGATTCCTCCTAGATTTGTAAGAATATCTATGAACTCATCAAAAAAGTCATCAGAGCCCCTAAAAGCCCTGGATCGTCCAGCTTTATAGCCAAGTTTTACTAACATTTTACTTCTAGATTTCATTAGTATCTAGTATAGCACTCGCATCTGTCACGAAGCACAAAACACAAAATCTTATGATATAGTATTGGCATGCGAAAGAGCACTCTGCTGAAGCAGCTTTTGATTATATTTTTTGGTTTGCCCGGAAGTGGCAAAACTTTTTTCTCGAGACAGGCATCAGAAATGTTGAACATGCCTGTGATCTCAAGTGACCGTATCCGTTATGAACTTTTTGAAAAACCTACATATTCAAAAGAAGAGAACCAGGTAGTCATGAACATGATGAACATCATGCTGGATGAATATATTAAGGCTGGTTTATCTGTTATTTATGACATCTCCCTAAACAGAGCCCAAGACAGAAAGCTCATGAAAGATTTTGCCAAAAAACATAAGCTCTCAACTATGCTAATTTGGCTACAAGCGGACAATGAAACGTGCTTTGGTAGAGTAAAAAGCAGAAATCCGCAGAAAATTGATGACCAATACTCGCCAAGTATGAGTCAGACAACATTCAACAATATCGAAAAACAAATGCAGCTGCCTGTAGGTGAGGACGCTGTAGTCATAAGTGGTAAGCATCTGTTCAACTCGCAAAAGAATGTATTTCTTCGAAAATTGAGTGAGCTTCAAGCAATTGCGGAAACAGACCCGAATTTCCACGTGCCAATGCCTGGGCTAGTCAATCTAGTCTCAGGAGCTCAAGCTGGCCGCGTAGACCCAAATCGTAGAAACGTAAATATAAGCTAAAAGACACCACATATGGTGTCACTACGCTATATGTGGTGTAGTGGCGATAGATTTGCATTAGGCGGTCGTTTGCTGACTGATGTAAACTTTAACCATGCCGTCAAAAACTATCAACGTTCCTGAGATTGGTGAAATAAACATTTCTAAGCGACGAGGCCAGAAGACGATCAGAATTAGCCTGCATGGTTCGAGTGTTCGTGTCTCTCAACCAGCGTGGTTGCCGTATTCAGCAGGCGAAAGTTTTGTTAAGTCTCGCGTATCTTGGGTACTTGAGCATATAAAACCGCAAGAGAATTTTCAAGATGGTCAACAAATTGGTATTCGCCACACCCTAAAGTTCGTTCCTGGTGACTCACTAAAATATCGCAATAAAGACAATCTTCTAGAAATTACTTACCCTCAGGGTACTGGTAAAGACGCACTGAACAAATTCATAAGTGAAAAAGTAGAGGATGTTCTTCGCAAAGAAGCAGAAAGCTACCTTCCAGAGCGCACTACGCAACTTGCTGATATGTTTAACTTTAAATTTTCAAAAGTTTCAGTAAGAAAATTAAAAAGACGATGGGGGAGTTGTAATTCAAAAAAACAAATAATATTCAACTACCGGCTGATGAGCCTAGACACCCTACATATTGATTACGTAATCTTGCATGAGTTGACACACACAGTTCACATGAACCATGGTCCAGATTTTTGGGCTCATATGGAATCAGTACTACCAAACTCTAAAAAAATCGCTAAAACTGTTCGACGTGCTAGTTAATTACAATATCTCTATCTTCAAGACCACACCGTGATCCAGAACCGAAGCACCCAGGATCTTCATCTGGTTTTTGACCAGGGCAATCCTGTACCTTTTCAACTACTGGCGATAGTAGCTGGCGAGCTTTTTCTAATGTAATACGTTTTGCATCAACATCACTAGCATACTGCAATAACCACAAAGCAAATTTATAGCATGGCCCTTCGTTAGATATGCAATTTGGCGGGAATTCTTCCGCAAGAATTTCATATGTTGTTTTCGGAGGCATAATACCTATGTACTATAGACACTATTCAATTTTTGGCAAGTGGGGGATCACTTGCATGACAGGCTGGCTGATAGTTCGACCCTTCCAGTAGACCTCTCCAAACTCATACGAATACATCGAACTAAAGCTGAGCACAACTTCTTGGAGGACTAGGTAAGGAAAATTTACTACTGCCATTGGCCAAAGAATTGGGTTCGTTAAGGTCACAATGGCCATATGTGAAATAGCTAAAAATAACACAGCCAGACCGCTTAAGATAGCATTATGCCATTCACCAAAATATAGTGCATGTGGAAGTTGCAAGAACGGTGTAAATAAAAACACCAGCATCGCAATATTTGTAATTGCATTAATCTCCATCCTTCGATGCTGTGAAGGATATATAACTCTTTTTGAAGTAGCTAGTTGCTCTTTAAGTGTTTTTGCTGTCGAAATGTGCATTTTCGAATTTGTGCGTACAAAAGCATACTTCTTTTGTCTGTTTAATTGTCGGGCAAAATACTGTTCTGGAATGACTTTTCGCGCCACAGCTGGCATACCCCCCAGAGAATCATATGCATCCCTACGGATCAGCCACATTGTACTGAGCGCAGGTGCTCCTCCAAGCCTAAAACCAGGCCTGATGAGCTCTCTGAAATACCTTAGAGGCGAGAAAAATCCCTGCCAAAATGAACCGTCAAAACGTGATGGCAAGATCGATATCATATCGACAGAATTGTTTTTAGCATATGTCACGGCACTTCTGATCGCGTCGACACCCAAACGCACGTCAACACCCATAAAAACTAGATATTCGCCACTTGCTGAGCTTGCCAAAACATCATAGGCCTGATTTTTTGCCAACCAATTTTCTTTAATTTCACCACCTTCGACAAACCTTACCCCTTTTTGTGCAAAACCTTTGACGATTTCGGAGATTCGAGGTGAATTTGATTGGTCATCAAGAACTATCACCTCCATTTTGGGGTAATCATTAGCTACTATACCGTGCAAAATTTCTTCTAGCTCACGGTCTTCGAATCGGGCAGGGATCAAAACGCTAATCGAAGGTAGCTCAGTATCACTAAAAAAATTTGTGGAGTTTTTGGGCCTCGACTTATAAAGACGATACACGACAGCGAGCATTATCAGAAAGGCGACACTAACTTGGGCAACACGTAACACTAAGATTGAATATTCTTCTAATTGTGTAGACCATGAGCTAAGATTTGCAAGACCAACAAACAAAATTTGTAAAGCCAAAAGTCTGAGACCGCCCACATAAAACGCTAGTTTAAGGTGTCTGGAATGGAGTCGAGATTTGACCAAACGACCAAGGTTAAAAAGCTGATAGAACCCAAAGACAGCGGCGATTAGCGACCAAACCGAAGGGTTATAGCCAAACAGAACACCCGTTGCTAGCCCATTGATCAGCATCGCAGTGCCAGCCAAGAATGATCTGCTATTCTTGATGAAGTAGCTCAGAATAGCCAATAAAACAGAAAAGCCAAGAAGCATAAGCCCAATCATTGCTATTAGTATATAGGACTTAGTGCTAAGGACATAGATCTAAGCTTCCAACATTTTCTTATTACTTAATACTTGCTACTCTTGGTAGCTTATGATATATTGACAGGCAGACGAGATTATCTATATGGTAATCTTTTTTAATATCTGGAGGTTTTAAATAATGGCTGAGTCAAAGAAGAAGTTGGTCGTAAAAAGAAAGCGCGAAACAGTTCGCGAAAAAGCAGTAAAGTCTTCTGCAAAAAAAGATAAAACTCCAAGAATTAGAAAGTTAGCGGATACTGCTTCAAAAACGAAAGGCAAAGTTTCCGGCATTCTCTCAAAAGAATACACACCATTTAAAACTGGTGATTCAAAGGCCGGGCAATTCTTAGGCAAGTCTCGTAGATTCACCCCTATGTATTTCGTTGAGTCCTTTAGAGAGTTAAAAAATGTTACCTGGCCAGATAAAAAGACCACCGCAAAACTAACCTTAGCGGTCTTTATTTTCTCATTTGTACTCGCTGCAATTGTAAAAGGCTTGGACTTTGGTTTTGAAAAGTTATTTAGAGATGTAATTTTAAAGTAGGAAGAGATATGACAAAGAGATACGATTCATCAAAACAATGGTACGCAATACACACATATAGTGGCTACGAAGAAAAGGTCGCAGAAAGCATCCGCCAACGAGCTGAAAGCCTTGATATGGCAGATAAAATTTTCCAAGTTGTCGTACCGAAAGAAAAGCAAATTGAAATCAAGAATGGTAAAAGACGCGTTGTTGAGAAAAAAATCTTCCAAGGCTATGTCATGGTGCAGATGAAATTGTCTGAAGATGCGTGGTACATCGTCCGAAATACACCAAATGTCACCGGCTTTGTTGGTAGTGGCACAGAGCCAACACCGATCGCTTCTGATGAAATGGAAAAAATCATGAAACGCATGGGCAAGAAAGATCCAAAACACAAGTTTGAATACAAAACTGGTGATGTTGTCTCAATCGTTGATGGTCCATTCAAAGGCTTTGATGGCGCAATTTCAGAGGTTGACCCACTTAAAGGCAAACTAAAAGTCTTGGTCAACATGTTCGGCCGAGAAACTCCAGTTGAACTCGACGGTCTTCAAGTTAAAAAAGTATAATTTTAGGAGTATATATGAAGTCAAATACGGCTATACGAATAGGAAAGTACTTTTCTACGACATCAAGAGCAGAAAGAATTCTTGAAACCTTAAGAACGAACCATGCTGTTTTAGCCGAAGCACACAAACTTAGGAGTGGAGAAGTTGAGATTCCTGTTTTAGGTAAACCAGATATATTAATGCATCCAGGTGGATTTACAATTCCGTATGTAGGATCGCTTTTAGAAGGAACAATTTCTGTTTCAACAGACCCCAGTGTTCCGGTGCTTATACACGAGCTTAGACGCTCAACTGCACCTGAAGTATTTGACCCAGTAAGTGATCCTTTTCACAGAAGTGTTTTGAAAGCAGCAAGCCGGGGAGTCAAAGCATACCGAGCCGGGCTCGAACTTATTATATAGCTCTACATGGAACTCTATACTAGATACTCAAAATTCACCTCAAGATTGCCCGGTTATGAACGACTTGCATTTCATGCGAGTATAATCGGGGAAATTATTGGAGCAGCTCTGACAGAAACTGGTAGCCCTATAAAAGGAGGGCTAGTATTTTTGACAAGCATGGTTCTGAGCGTCGCATCAACAAGCACGCCGCAAGCAAAAGAAAACCTAGACAATAACAGGGATAATCTGGTATAATTAATATGTTACGCACTCTGTTAGTGCTTCACATCAACTAACAGAATTAGCAAGATGGAAAGATTGTGAACTTCCCATCACCATTTAAATCGTAATTAACAACCAGCAGGGTTTACAGTGGAAATAATTTACCACTGTTAAGAACTAGAAGATCTTGTTAGATAGCGCGAATATTGGCGCGTCGAATGACCGAGCCGTACTAATGTACGGTGAGAGAATGCGATGAGTCAGTAGACAAAGCTAGGTGGCAAGAGATTCGGTTCGCTCGTGAAAGGACAGCAAGATGGCAGATGCAAAGCCAGTAAAAGCAAGACTAAAAATGAAAATCAAAGCCGGCCAGGCTAGTGCAGCTCCTCCAGTAGGTAGCACACTTGGTCAGTACGGTGTAAACATGATGGATTTCATCAACCCTTTCAACGAGGCAACTCGCGACATGGGCGGAGTAACGGTCACAGCACACATCAATATCTACGAAGACCGCACAATGGACTTTCGTGTAGTTGGTGAGCCTACTGACGACGCAATTCGCCGTGTGCTTGGCATCGAAAAAGGTTCAGGGCGACCAAATACTGAAAAAGTTAGCAAAAAACTTTCTCAGGCTCAATTGACTCAAATTGCTGAAGGCAAGATGAAAGACATGAATGCCCACGATGTAGAAGCAGTCAAGAAAATAGTTGCTGGCACAGCCCGTTCAATGGGTGTAGAGGTCGAGAAGTAAAGATGCCACTTCCTGCAACATATTTGCCTGGCACATGGCCGGAAGGAAGGCGAAAACGCGGTAGCCATATCGAAGGTGCCGAAAGAGTAGCACCAGGTGAAATAGACGCAAGTGTGAGCAGGGTAGATTGGACTGACTTCATCGAAAGAATCGGAGAATTACCACCCGATATGAGATTAGAATTGCTATCTCATCTTGCTGAAGGAGTTAGGCTAGCAGAGCATGCAATAATGTTACTTGCGCAGAGAATGGATGCGGTTGGCCTAAAAAGCGGCGCTAGTTCTGTGAGAGTACTTGGTATAAACATGCTTCGGGGTGTAGCAGCTCAAACATCAGAAGCATCCAACGGAAGATATGACTCTGAGTTAACCCGAGTACTTGATGTAGTAAATAGTAGCCCAACAAAATAATTAATTAGTGGGAGGCTGTGAAAAGCCGTCAGAACCACGAAAGGATAAAACAATGGCAGAGACCAAAGCAGATCTAATCAAAAAAGCTAAAGAACTCGGTATCGAGCATCTTAGCACTAAGAACACAATGGCAGAACTTCGTGAAGCTATTTCTTCAGTTGCTCCTAAGAAGCACGACAAAGAAGCACTTCCAACAGAAGAGCATGTAGCTAAAGTTGCAAAATCAGGTAAAAGAAGTGCTAAGGCAATTGCAGAAAAAGAAGCAGAAGTAGCAAAAGAAGAGAGAAAAGCTAGCACAGAAGAAGAATCCGAAAAGCCAAAGGCCCCTGTAAAAAAAGCTAGAACACGCCTAGAGCGAGCTGGCAAGAAACTCCGTGAAGCATCAACACTTGTCGACAAGACTAAAGAATACTCTCTAGCAGAAGCACTGGACGTCGTTGCTAAAACTTCAACCACAAAGTTCGACTCGACAGTTGAATTGCACGTAAATCTAGCAGTAGACCCAAAACACGCTGATCAGAATATCCGCGACAACTTAGTATTACCAAACGGCACAGGCCGAACGGTTCGAGTTGCGGTTTTCGCTGATGCTGACCTACATGCTTCAGCAAAAAAAGCAGGTGCAGACGTTGTCGGAGCAGACGACTTCTTGCAACAACTTGAAAAAGAGATTATCAATTTCGATATTTTGGTTGCAACTCCTTCGAATATGGCAAAACTCGGTAAATACGCTCGCCTCCTTGGGCCAAAGGGTCTGATGCCTAACCCAAAGAGCGGGACAGTAACAAACGATGTCGAAAAAGCAGTTGCGCAAGCAAAAGCTGGTCGTGTTGAATACCGCGTGGACAGCGCAGGAATCGTTCACCTTGGTGTCGGTAAAGTTTCTTTCGGCACAGACAAACTAGTCGAAAACGTTAATGCAGTGTTTGCCTCAATCAAGGCCGCTAAGCCTGCATCGGTAAAGAGCAACTACGTGAAAGGTATCTTCCTTACTACAACAATGGGCCCTAGCGTCCGAGTAGCTATCAGCGAACTATAAAACATTCAGTGGTGGGTTAAGAACTTATATGCCCGCAAGAAAACGACACAAACATCCGCCAGTATCCTATGAAGGTGTACCACCCTTTAGGGCGTACGATTTGACACTGCCGATACCAAAAGAATATGCGGTTAATGCAATTGCATTTTTTCGATGTGGTGGCGGACTGGTGTTGAGACGTACACTCCATAAAGATGCGCTAGCACTACCTCATATCAAAGTAGAGTACCCGGAGGAAGTGCGGGACTGTATTGATAGATTCGTAGATTCGTATGCAACATCTTGCGTAGCTACTGTTCATGACTTAGCCACGGTATTAACTAGCCACAATAATCCACCTAGGCTTTATTTAGCGACAACTATTGAATGTGACGCTCAACCCGAGGCTATCAAAAGAGACCCCAGCTTTGTCCGCACCGATTCTCCAAAATCAGCATACCAATTAATGCGCGATGAACAACAAAGGGTTCCGCACAGGTCAACTGCAGCCTCACTGAGATTATTGCAACATTTCGGGGTTAGTATTTGATTATGGCTTCTTAGATTTATTTAGGAATAATATCTAAAACCAGACTTGATGAATAAGTTACTATATCCAAGATTTTTATACTAAACGAGCCCGGAAGTACAAAGAGGCTAAATTAAGATAGTGTCTGTTTTTGTGGATAACTATTCCAACACAAGCTCAGTGGCTTCTACATTTGTACTTAGTCCCGGTTCCAAGTATCCGTCTAATCCTTCAATGAACTCGTTGGCGGCTGTTTCCATCTGTTCAACGCGCAGGATTAGTGAAGTAAGGTATGCCGAAGTACCGGCTACTCTGTGACCATGAGTTGCAATATCCAATAATTTTTCACTACCAATTTTTGCAGGGTCAATAATTTCCCACTCTGCTCCAATAATCTCTGGTAATTCGATATCTCCAGGTGTATTTGCGATGACACAATACCTAGGCAGCCCACCAGCTGTAAGCACAAATTCAATTAAAGCAATTTTTCCTACGTTGACGAGAGGGTAAAGAGCTGAAACAGACTCAGCATTCATATAATATGCCGGTGGCAAAACTAACGGATTATGTCTATCTACTTCAAGCCTCTTCATGGAATCGATATTTTACATTAATTACTACTGTTAGTCAAGATTTTTTATACATTATTATTTCATTTGTACGTTATTGTTGATAATATTTTGATAATGAATAAAACTGCACTGATAAACGCGCTAAAAACTATAGGCACTGAGGGCTTTGATGGTATTACTTCAAATGGCCACACAAAATCCTCGGCATTTGCCAGTGCGACAAACCTTGAAGAAGAGCAAGCTAAAAAAATATACAATGAGCTTTACAGGCAAAAACTGATTAGCTCTAAGAAAAAATCAGAAAAATTATACGTTTTCACCCTTACGCCGGCTGGGGCTATGAGGCTTCTAAAAGCTGAAGTAGATGAAATTAAGCTACAACATAATAAAAAATGGGACGATTCCTGGCATTTTGTTTGTTTTGACTTCCCGAAAGGTAAGGACAAAGAGAGATTATTTTTCAACCGTCGCTTGCACAAGCTTGGTCTGCATATGATGCAACGAAGCCTCTGGGTCTACCCATACCCATGTATTGAGGAGGTAATGCGTATCGCCAACTACCTGAATCTCGGTAAACATATTAGCTATTTTGAAGCTTCTAAGATTGATTCTTTATCAGAAAAGAAACTACAAATACATTTCAATAATATAGTTATTTAATACAACGTTGCCAATACTACAAAAGTAATGTATTGCTACTCATCAAAGGATTGTTTAACATTAGTTGAACAGGAGAGGGCAATGGATACAGGCGTATATAGCAATCTGCAGATATACGATGCCATCAAAAATGGCCATATAGTTTTTCATCCCTACACTCCAGAACATATAAATGGCTCGAGTATTGACGTCACATTGGGTGAATGGTTTTATCGTACGGACAGAAAAACAGGTTCTACAATCTACAACCCGTATGACGAACATGCCGTACACCATTATTTTGGTGATCCACAGCAAGCTACGCCACATAAGCAATGGTGCGAAAAACATGGCTTCAGATTACTTTCAAATATTCCAGATGATCACCCAATAATTGTACTGGCACCTGGTGAGCGAATCTTGGCCCATACGCACGAATTTATCGGTATTAAAGGTCCTGGGACAACTTCAATGCAAGCCCGCAGTTCAACGGGACGGAACGGGATTGCAGTATGTTTTGACGCCGGTTGGGGCGATCCAGGCTATATAAATCGCTGGACTATGGAGATCTATAATTTAAATACTAAACATAGCGTCGTGCTACCAGTTGGAGAACGTGTTGCACAGTTAGTATTTTTTCATACTGGCGAAGTCGAGGAAGATTACTCAAAATTAAGTGGAAAATACCAGTCTTCATCAGATTTGGTTGAACTAATAAAACATTGGCGCCCTGAGGACATGCTCCCGAGAAGCTACAAAGACAAACGTCAACTTCCGAGGGCTATTTAGATGGCATCTGAGGTTGAGATACAAAGAGGGAAATACATCGTAATTGAGGGTGGTGAGGGCGCTGGGAAATCTGCTCAAGCAAGAAGGCTTGCTGAAGCTTTAGGGGCTTGCCTAACAAGAGAGACTGGCGGTACCGACATTGGCAGACGAATAAGGGAGATCCTGCACGACAATTCAGTAACTAACCTAGATCCTATGGCCGAAGCTATGCTTGTATCTGCAGATCGCGCACAGCATATTTTTGAAGTCGTAGCGCCTACACTATATTCGGGAAGAGATCTAGTATCTGATCGAAATTGGTGGAGTTTTGTAGCATACCAAGGTTTTGGTAGGGAACAGGATATCGGCAACATGTACCGGCTCACCCGGATGGCAACTGGTGAGTTATACATGCCAGACTTGGTTGTGGTAATTAGAGTTACAAAAGAAGAAGCTAGAAAGCGTATGACAGGGCGTGAGCTTGATAGATTCGAGCAGGCAGGGGACGAGTTCCATGATCTAGTTGACAAAGGTTATGACTATTTATTAGATACATACCATGACATTGGGGTATTAGTTGATGGTAATGCCAGCCCAGATAATGTTTATTTTCAAATAAGACGACTGTGTAGAGATAGATTAGGAATATAAAGGAGGAACAAATGAGCGCATCATTATCAGAGCTAGATCCTGCAATATTAGCAGAACTAGACAGGCAGTTTACTTCGTTGGATGAACCGGTCTACTTTGCAACGGCAGGGGCAGATCCGTTAATGGTAGCAACAGCTATGGCTCGTTTATCTCGTAGCCCGAATGATTTAAGGTTAATAATGGGTAAGGAGTTTTTGCAGGATGATGGAAAAGATCCTTCTGTAGTTCGACAAAACATCTTTTTTAAATATGGAGATGATTCGGTAGCACAATTATATACAATGCAAGGAGTAGTTGAAGGAGCATCCAATTTACTAACAAAAATATTAGAATGGGGGAGACTAGGGTCATATCTTGAACAATCCACGCGTTATCTAGTATTTGATAGACGGGACGAAAATGGGAAATTCCCATTTTACACACCAGTTGAATTAGGCGACGAAGATACTAGGTTCTTTGAAACTCAGACTGAAGAAATATTTGTAAGATATTCACAGGCGGTCCGGGCCATGCAAGATTACTTAGGTGAGATTCTAGAAAAGTCTCCTGAACTCAAGCCAGGCGAATGGATTAGCACACTAAGAGCGCAGGCATGTGATGCCGCTCGTGTATTACTGCCAGTATCGGTCAAAGCTACGGTTGGTATAGTTGGTAGCGCACAATCTTTTGAGAATTTACTTCTAAGATTGAGAGCGAGTGATTTACGTGAAGCACGTCTGGTCGGAAACTTAATGTTGCAACATGCACGGGTGATTGCTCCAGATTATATGCGAAGAGTAGACTTGCCAGATAGGGGAAATATGGCGTCTGCTTATCTACTAGACCAGCGACAGAGAATGTCAGAATGGGCAACTGAATTAGGTATAAATGGCGAACCTGTTACCAGGGATAACGTGAAGTTGTACGACTTTACTCCGAAAGATGAGCTTGAAGTAGTTAAATATGTATTATTTGACGCGTCAGATATCTCGCTTGATGGTATAGAAAAAATTTTGTCACAACGTAGCGATGCTGAGATTAGAAGTATCCTTAAAGACTACATCGGGGACCGGCATAACAGACGCCATAAACCAGGAAGAGCCTTTGAGCACCCTCACTACACCTGGGAATACGTCACTGATTATGGTATCTTCAGAGATCTACAGAGGCATAGGATGGTTGATGATCTACGCTGGCAGAAATTGACTCCGTATCATGGTCATGTAGAAATCCCAGAATTAGCGATTCAGTCTGGTGTCGCTCATCTATTCAATGAAGCTTTCGATATTTCATCTGGACTATATGAACACTTGAAGCAAAGGTACGGCACTACGGTTGCCCAATACGGAACGCTGCTAGGGCATAATATGAGGTGGATGATGACCATTAATGCACGAGAAGCATACCATATACATGAACTTCGTACTTCTAGCCAAGGTCATCCAGGGTACCGGAAAGTAGTAAATGAGATGCATCGCCAATTGGGCCAGGTACACCCAACAATTGCCGAGGGTATGGTGCACGTTGATCATGGTGAAAATCCAGATCTGGCTCGTCTTCAAGAAGCGTTGAGAAATGCCCGTAAAGCAAGAGAGAGCGGTTTACAATAATAAACTTTCACCCACTACGATAACTAAAACGTATATAATCATAAATATAATGCAACGATACTGGTTCAAGAAAGTGCGGGGAAGTTATCTTCCTTGTTCTTGGCAGGGATGGTTACTTTATTTACCTTATCTTTATTGGTTGGTGATAACTTTTTTGGCAGTTGATAGAAATAGTCATTCGGTGAGCGACACCCTAATTGGCATTGTGCCGTATTGGGTCAGTGGTGCAGTTATCATGCACTGGTTAGCATCTAGAAAATCAAAATAATTTTGGTTGAGAAGGGGAGCGTGGAGGTTCTTCGCCTTCACACGCTCAACCCTTTAGAGCAAATAAGGTTTTTCCAAAAAAGCTACTTCGGGCAGTCCGAAGCTTTTAGCTTCTGAGTATTGGCATGTTTTGCCTCATCAGTCTCGCATTTGCATTTGCCACGGGTTAGACCGTATAGCAAATTGTCAGGGCGCATGTTACGCGCACCAACCGCAATCTTTCTTGGAATTTCATGCAACGTTCACGAATGGCTGAATCGAATTCGTGAACAAATTTCATCGGCAAGCTTTTGAAGCCTTGAGGACAACCGCCCACCGGCATTCTCAGTTGCTTCCCGTACGAACGCCAAGGCAGAATCAGCATCTCCATGATCTGCCGCCACCTTCGCATCATCCAATGCATCATCTGCACTTCGCACGTCATTCCCCTTTGCTCTCACCTGCGTCCGAAGCCACTTCTTCGGGCGCATGATTGAGCAAAGCAATTTGTAAAGGTTCAAAAAACCGGACTGTTGCTTATAGCGAGTGTCCGGTTGCCTAATTCTGCTAGATTTTTTTATGACAACAACACTCGCTACTGGGCGAGGAGCACGAGGCTCAAAATAATGCTGTTTTTTGTCATTACGTCTTTTTTACTACAGCCAAGACACTTTAGTCAAGACTTATTTTTACTATCAGCCTTTTGAAGGAGAGTTTCAAGATCTATGCGAGGCTCACTAAAAGCATAACTGTATCGACATCGAACGTCCATGAAATGATGGCGAATTTCTTCACCCATACCCATATCTTCAAAATTTACGATTAAGTTTGAATTTATTCTCTCATCTATAATCTTCAAAAAATCTACTTTGCTTATTTTTGGATCCAAAGTTAGTATAACGGCGAACTCGTCACCACCCTGTCTAACAAAGAGATTATCAGGCGCAAAGAATTTGCCTGCACAATCCTCTCTCATATTAAAACGAAACGTTTCCAGAAGCTTAATCGCAAAAATTGTTAAGACTTTATCCCCGATATCGTGCCCGAAAGTGTCATTCACATACTTGAACTTTACAAGATCAAAACAAATAGCAATGTATGTATTCTTTTTGGGTTCATAATGAATCTCTTCCCAGGTGTCCAGAGAATGTCTGCTCCCAACACCAGTAAGTTGATCCGTTTCGGCGCGTTTCTTGTGATGCTCGGCATGAGATTTGTATTCCTTAATAACCCTCTGCATATCGGCTACTTTTTTTGCTAAGCGAATATTTTCATGGATAATTCGGTCTAACATCTCATCTTTATCGGCGCCAGTTATTTTATGCCAAGAATTAGTATTATTCATGTGTATATTCTAACAATAATCTCTGGTGATATGTTAAACTTTAGCTAATATGCAGATCAGATTGATCACAAACAAGAATCTAGTCATTATTGATAATGCTCTTGTTGCTGATTATCTGAAGTCGTAACCAACAACAATAAGAGCCAACAAAGACTTCCCGCAAAATTTAGGGGAAGTTTTTTAATTTTAAAGGAGTTTATATGGCATTTTTAGAAAGAGGACCATTAGAAATATTCAAAAGTTACGAACGATATCTTGACGGGCAAGAGTGCCGAGGTGTATCTCTACCATTCAGTTGTTCAGTAGCTGAATTACAAAAACCTGTTCACCAAAGGCATATTGATAGATTAGGCGAAGTATTTGAGTGGCAATTAGGTGTATACAGAGAAAGAGTAGTGGCGGGGGAGCTAGCGCCCCTCCCGGTGCTTATCCATGACCCGGCTACAGAATCTGCGCGAATTCAATTTCACGCTAGTCATCTTACTCAAGATCCGCAAATTCCATATACAGATTAGAGTTGATTTTTTACCCCTGTTTTAGTAAAATACCTAGGTTACCCAAAGACAGTGGCTGCGAGAAATCGCTTAATAGTGCCACCGAGGAGTTCTCTTAATTAGAACAACTAGAGGTAATCAAACACCGCGGTAATAGGTCGATATGTGGTGTCAAATAACTACGAAAGGACCATATTTAGACATGGCTCTATCAAAGGATAAAAAAGCAGAAGTAGTAGCTCAGCTAGAGAGTCTATTCGCTGATTCAAAGCTTACAGTAGTAGCGAAGTACCAGGGTATGTCTGTAAAAAGCATGCAGGAACTTCGTGGTAACGCACGTGAGAACGGTAGCGTTATAAAGGTCGTCAAAAACCGACTAGTGCGAAAAGCTATTGAAAATGTCGATTCTATCAAAGGAACCGACACAAGCGAGCTCAAAGACATGCTCATGTACGTCTTTAACTCAAATGACGAGACTGCTGGTGCTCAAGTATTGGCGGCATTTGCTAAGAAAGAAGACGCCATCAAGTTTGTCGGTGGTATCACTGCCACTGGTGAATTTATGAGCGCCGATCAGATCAAAGCTCTTGCAAGCCTACCAAGTAAGCAACAACTTATTGCAGGTGTGATCAACACACTTCAATCACCAATGCGTACCGTTACAGGTCAACTAAAGGGAAACCTACTTGGTCTGATGGACGCTATCGCCGCAAAGGCAACAAATTAATTTAATATCGGAGAATTTAAATGGCTAAAGATCTTAAGAAAATCGCCGAGGAACTAGTTTCTTTGAGCGTACTAGAAGTTAATGAACTATCAACAATTCTAAAAGACGAATACGGCATCGAACCAGCTGCAGCAGCAGTTGCAGTTGCAGCTGGTCCAGTCGCTGGCGGTGAAGCAGCAGGTGAAGCAGCAGCAGAAAAAGCTGAATACGATGTAGTTCTAAAAGACGCTGGCGCTCAAAAAGTTGCTGTTATCAAGGCAGTTAAAGATGCAACAGGTCTAGGTCTTGGTGAAGCAAAGGCTATCGTTGACGGTGCTCCAGGCACAGTTAAAGAAAAGGTAGCAAAAGCTGACGCAGAAGCTATGAAAAAAGCTTTGGAAGAAGCAGGTGCTACTGTTGAACTAGCATAATCACGAAGGTAGTTCATCCCTAAGACAGGAGTGTAATATCTCCTGTTTTTGTTTGTTCTAATGCTTGCTTTTTAAGTACACAAAGATTAACATTCTTCGTATGCCAAAAAGACAAAGTGCAGTATATGTCCAGTTGCCCGGTGCAGAAAGAGACCCTCGTCCACTTGACCAAATATTTGAATCGCAGATTACTACACCCGATGGAGACAATGTTCCGACTATTGCATTTACCTACGGCTCCTTAATTAGAGCAACGGGGCCCAATCCCACGGATGATACAGTTGTACACTTACCCCTGGTAGAGACTCATGCCCATGGGCACGAAACCCATAGCTTTAACGGAGGTAAGCTATTAGTCGATTCTGCATCTAGAAAGGTATTTTTCCATGATGTTACGCTGACCCTACCGAAGAAAGTATTTAATCTTCTAGCCTATCTTGCCGAGAATTGCAATAGAGTGCTGCTACGTAGACAACTACTGGACCACGTATGGGGCGATAATTACATTATCGATAACGGAGATTCCAAAACCCTAGATGTACATATAAGGAATCTCAGAAAAGCTCTGTGTGGTAATAGCGTTAGCGAAGATGAAGTGATGCAGCTCATAAGAACCGTAAGAGGTGTGGGATATATGATGGTAGCCACTAGAGATTAGTTATCCACAGTTTTTACATGTTACCCCCTTGAACTTTTGACAAGGATGGTATCTTTGTTGTAAGATTGCCATTGAAATCAGAAAATAAAAGGGGGAATGCGAGACCCCCAGAACTGCGAGAAACAAATGTCTGAAATACCAGAAAAACAGGTAAAAAGGCTGAGAAGCCTTATTCAGGAAGCTGAAACATCTTTGGCTGCGGCAAAAGAACTCTTAGTAAGTATGGTTGGCGAGGATGCCGATCTAACTGCAAGTGTAAGAGAAGAGTCTACTGGAAAAATTATTGAAGGTGTCTTCGATGGCCAAAATATGGTTGGTAGCGACGGTAAAACATACCCAGTTCCTGCTAACTACGCTTCAAAATCGAAGCTAGTTCAAGGTGACATTTTGAAACTTACTATCGCCGATGACGGGGCATTTATGTACAAGCAAATTGGCCCAATACCACGCAAGCAGTTAGTTGGCCAACTTGTTCAACGTGAAGGCCACTATTTTGTCGAGGTTGGTAAACGTGATTACCGTGTTCTGCTTGCAAGCGTGACATATTTCAAAGCAAAACCAGGTGATCAGATTAGCATCAACGTACCTGCGGACGAAGTCGATGCCGAATGGGCTGCAATCGAAGCCGCACTTTGATCTATTATGTCTCTATCACTTCATGAAGCACTTGAGCGACTGAAATCTGGACCCAGTGAAATAGATCTGGCTGATTTTCCGCTAGAAAAATTTTTAGAACAAGGCTGTTCAGATGCTGAAATTGGCGGCTTACAGCACCAGTGGTTTATTGGCATAGTCATGAGAAGATGTATGCGCGATTCGTACCCCGAACTTACACAAAGACGAAAATTCGAACAAGACCTAAGTGCACGTATTGGAACACTTGCTTCTCTAACTACAGTAGTAAATTTAGTACCGCCCGAAGAACGCGGTGATGAGCACAGAAAACTACGTCAAGAATTGATAGATAAGTTATCACAGGCTCAGACACTCCATCACCTAACTTTTACAGCTGATCAAGCCGAACTTTGCGCGCAAGCTTTTTAGTATTGTAAAAACCACCCTGCACGAACTCGTGATAAGGCTATATAATATAACCTAGAATTTGGAGGGGACGACCGTAGGTGTGTTTTTTAGACTTTCTAAGTCCTTAGTTTTACCACCTATGTACAAAATAAATGGCCGTATTATATAGAAAATACCGTTCTAAATCACTTGATGAGCTCGTGGGTCAGGAGCATATTACTCTTGCACTAAAAAAAGCTATTGATCAGGGTAAAATTTCTCACGCCTATTTATTTACAGGGCCCAAAGGGACAGGGAAGACTTCTGTTGCAAGAATTCTTGCATACCAACTAAATAATTTACCGTACGATGAATCTGCGACCAATTTAGACATCATTGAGATTGATGCCGCGTCTAATAGAAGAATTGACGAGATCCGTGACTTACGCGAAAAAGTAAATATTGCCCCGACAAGTAGTAAATATAAGGTCTACATTATCGACGAAGTTCACATGCTTACAAAAGAAGCATTTAATGCGCTTCTGAAAACAATAGAAGAGCCTCCTGAACACGCGATCTTTATTCTTGCAACAACAGAGCTACACAAGGTACCGGAGACAATAGTTTCCAGGACGCAGCGCTTTAGTTTCAAGCCTATAGAGAAAAGCAAGATTATTTCGCATCTTCGTTCAATTGCAGAGCAAGAAAATATTAACATTGAAGACGACGCCCTAGAAATGATTGCAGAACATGCAAATGGTGGTTTCCGTGATGCGATCAGCCTCCTTGATCAAGTGCGAAGCCTTTCAGAAAATATTAAAAAATCAGATATTCAAGATGCAATAGGTGCACCAAGTACAAAGTTGCTCACAGATCTCTGGGAGAGCTTAAAAAAACATAGTAGCTCTACAAAGAATTTACTAAATCAACTCTATGACCAAGGCTTTCATGCCCCTATAATCGCTCAAAATCTGTTGATGCTAGCAATCGAAGAACACAATGTTGGTTTGGCTAGGATGCTTTTAGAAGTGAACTCTTCCCACGACCCAAAAACAAGCCTCCTGCTTCTTTCGCTGGCTGAAGCAAATGAACACCCTAGCAAGCAAATTGAAGACACTGAAGCCCAACAGAAACCTGTTTCCGTTCTTGCACAAAAGCCAAAAACTAAGGAAGTAAATAAAGAAATTAAAATTCCAGCAAAGGTAGAAAAAAGGGAAGTCCCTTCGTCAGAAGAAAGCGACTTATGGTCGAAAATACTCGAATCACTGAAAGAAGGAAACCATGCTATTTATGGGCCACTGAGGCTAGCTAAAACAGAATTTAACGGTAATATGCTCCGGATTGGCTTAGCTTTTCCGTTTCATATAAAAAGAATACAAGAATCAAAAAATTTCGAGGTTTTGGAGGAAACAGCAAGAAGGGTAGGCAACAAAGAGCTTAACATTGAGGTCTTTCGTCTTGAATCTGGTGAAATACCAGAGACGAAACCTAAACTTCAAGATATTCAACCTACAGATACTGACGAAAGTTTGATGTCAGACCCTCTTTCTATTGTCAAAAATGTTTTCGGTGACGCCCAACCACTTTAATAATTAATAATGCTTAAGCTGTTAAGTATTAAATAAATAGGATACACTTCTTTTAATTATGGCCAACAAAATTGACCCAAAAATACCACCGCAGAACACAGATGCTGAAATGTCATTAATCGGTGCGATCATGATAGATGCTGATGCTATAGTTCGGGTAGCGGACAGTATTGATGTATCAGACTTCTACGACGAAAGACACCAACGTATTTATGAAGCAATAAGAAAATTATATGAAAGGCACCGGCCGATTGATATCTTAACGCTCACCAATCAGCTGAAGGACGATGGTTTTCTAGAGGTTGTTGGTGGCGCCACTTATCTTACTGAACTAACAAACTATGTTCCAACGGCCGCGCATGCTGAACATTATGCCGAAATTGTTGCCGATAAATCACTCAGGCGGAAGCTAATCAAAGCATCACAAGATATTGTTGGCATAGGCTACGACGAAGGTAAGCCGATCAAGGATATTATCGAAGAAGCTGAGGTTGAGCTGTTTCAAGTATCGCAAAGACATGTTAAACAAGATATCGAATCAATTGAATCAATTCTTTCAACCAGTTTTGAGCGACTTGACGAGCTTCATAAAGGTGGGGGCGGCGTTAGGGGTATCCCAACTGGGTTTAGGGATCTGGACAATATCATTGCCGGTTGGCAAAAAAGTGACCTAGTGATTTTAGCCGCTCGACCTGCTATGGGTAAGTCAGTTTTAGCCTTGAACTTTGCACATAAGGTGGCCACCAAATCTGAAATGCCGGTTTTGTACTTTAGCCTCGAAATGAGTAAGGACCAGCTTGTCGATCGTATGCTGGCCATGGAATCAGGTGTAGATGCGTGGAATATTCGAACAGGCAATCTCTCAAATGAAGACTGGGAAAAGCTCTCAACAGCCATGGGTTCACTTGCAGAGGCACCTATTTATATTGACGACACTGCGGGCATAACAGTGAGTGACCTCCGTACCAAGGCTCGACGCGAGCAACATCGTCGACAGCTCGGTCTAATTATCATCGACTATTTACAGCTGATGAGTGGTGGATCCCGATTTGGGAGTGATTCAAATCGCGTACAAGAAATATCAGAAATTTCGAGAGGCCTAAAATCAATCGCACGTGAGCTAAACGTACCTGTTATTGCACTTTCTCAACTAAGTCGTTCTGTAGAAACTCGAAGCCCGCAAATACCACAACTATCTGATTTACGTGAATCTGGTTCAATTGAGCAAGATGCTGACATGGTAATGTTTATATATAGGGACGAATACTACAACCCTGAGAAAACAGAAAAACCAAATGTAGCAGATATCTTAATCCGAAAACACCGAAATGGACCAATTGGGAATGTAGAATTATTCTTTAACGCCAACAAGCAAATTTTCAAATCTCTAGATCGAAAAATAACAAAGACTCCTTTCGATACATAGAGGTGAAAAACATGTTAAAATACAATCATCTATGAAGTCCTTTTTTGGGTGGGTAAAATCAAAACTCGTGTTGTCTTTAACGTACATTATTCTGCTAGCAATGGCGGCAACGATTATCATCTACAAACAACAGTCACTAATCCCCGGATCTAATTCGTACGAAAACAGTGTTGTTGCAAGCGTTCAGAACTATGAATATCCTTGGAGAAATGCTGTCGATGCACCATATATATCCGCTTCATGGCTTCTCCATAAAGCTGGCATAAGCGAGCTTCGTAGTGCCCGCCTTATTACTGCAGTAGCCTACATATTTAGTGTGCTGATGTTTTACGAGCTTTTAAGAAATTGGCTTTTGTCTCCAGGTAAAGCACTAGTTGGTACAGTGTTATTCGCAACGTCCTCATGGGCGCTTGCATTAGGCAGAGGAGCCCATAGCGCTATGATTGGCTCGTTTTTACTGTTGTTGATATTCTCACTCGGCACAAGATTACTCTTTACAACTAAGCCTTTTCTGGACTGGTTATTGCTTATTTCGGCATCGGCATTGGCCCTATATTCCCCTACAGTGGTTTGGCTTGTCTTTGTTGCGGGGGTTGTATCTGTTCTACACTACAAGCAAAGACAACGAAGTCTACCTTTAAAGCTTTGGCAAAAATTTGTTGTCGCAGGAGTTGGGTTAATACTGATAACTCCTCTTCTAATGGCATGTATCAGAAACCCAGAACAAATTCTGGCACTGCTCGGGGTAAAAGATAATATCGCTCACAGTATTCCAGAGCTGACTCTCAATGTTGCCGATAGTGTGAAGGCTATATTTTTCTCAAGCAATAATATGAATGTTCTAGGGCTGGGCAAATTGCCAATGCTTAACATTTTTGAAATGTTTATGTTCCTACTGGGGATATATTTCTTCGAAAGAAGATTGTCCCTAAAGCGGTCTAAGTTGCTCTTCGGTGGTTTAACACTTGGACTGGTAGTTTGCTCAATGGCAGGCTTCGACATTATGAGGCTCTCACTATTATTACCATTGATATATATATTTATTGCGGCTGGCGTACACGAAAGCATTAGCCGTTGGTTGGCAGTTTTCCCTAAAAACCCTATTGCTAGGGCACTGGGAGTATTTGTAATTGCCACGGCAATTGGATTTACCGCATCTTATCACTTAAATAGAACATTCATCGCGCGCCCAGGAAACCCCGAAATACGACAGCTCTATACTCAAAGTTAGGGTATAATATGTAGAAGGTAAGTAATAGGGGAATACTATGAGTCGTTTTGACCAAGCTAAGATGCTATTAAAAGTAAAAAAGCTTCAAAAAGAACTTCAAAAAGAAGTTATTGTCGTCGAAAAAGGCGATGGTGCCGTAAAAGTTGAAATCACCGGTGAGCAAAAGATAAAAAAAATACATATCGACCCAGAATTTGTAGACCTTGATGATATCGGGCAACTTGAAAGATGGGTTGAGGACGCTGTGAAAGAAGCAATCCAGACAAGTCAAAAACTAGCAGCAGAGAAGATGCAACCTATGATGGGTGCGCTTGGTGACTTGGGTCTTTAAATAGAAATGGCTAAAAGTGCACTCTACAAAGAAACCGCCGATGACCCATTGGGTAATAAGCTATACCTAACCTCATACCGTGTAATGCGACATGCAGAGCAAATATTGATTGATTTTGATCTGACTTTTCATAGTTATTTGGCCCTCTATTACATTGATCGTATACCGCGAATTAGCATGAAAGATCTTTGTGAATACATTGATGTTTCGCAATCTATTATCAGCAGAACAGTCAGCAATCTAGAGTCCAAAGGCCTACTGAAAAAAGCTATATCTTCTGATAGACGGAAGAGTGAGCTCGCCCTAACCTCAGAGGCGAGAAAAAAGCTAAGAAAAGCCAGCGGCAAACTACATGAATTATCATTCATAATACGTCACCAGCCAAATTTTAGAATTTCCGAGACAGATCTACAGCTGGACTTAATCTCAAAAGGTGTATCAGTTGCTAAAGATCATCCTATTCTCAGAAACACATCTAGTTCAGAACCGGGTGAATCGGTGATAGTTAGACTCACAAAAAGAGTAAGTAGCGCAATATGAGTTTATTACCAAAAGCATTTGAGGAAGTTGTTGATTCACTTAATAAGATCGCGGGTGTCGGCCCAAGAACTGCTGAAAGATATGCTTATTATCTTTTGAAAAGTAGCCCCTTAACATCGAAAAAACTAGCTACAAGTCTTGAAAAATTACATTCTGAAATCAAAGTATGCCCAAAAACATTTACCCTCATTGATGCTGACAAAGAGGTTTCGCAACTTTATTCAGACCCAGGTAGAGACAAACAGGTTGTTGCCGTTGTCGCAGAACCGTTTGATGTCGTTGCTATTGAAAAAACAGGCCTGTTTAAAGGAACGTACCACGTCCTTGGTGGCTTAATCTCACCAATTGATGGCATTGAGCCCGAACACCTTAGAACCAAAGAGTTAGTAGCAAGGGTAAAAGAAGATCAGGTTAAAGAAATAATATTAGCGACAAATGCAAGCGTAGAGGGTGAAACAACGTCTATCTACCTCCAAAATATACTTAAAGAGCTCCCCGTAAAAGTAACACGTTTGGCGCGCGGTCTTCCAATTGGAGTAGATCTTGAATATGCTGATCAAATTACTCTCAGCCGCGCATTCGAAGGTCGCCAAGAGTTCTAGTTGGTACTCAAGATTTAGGACTTAATAATGCGATAGTAATATATGGTCTAATTGTATATTCTCTGTGCCAGTACCTATACCCTATGTTCTAAGTCCTAAGTCCTATATACTATCTACGATGTACGAAAATCTAAAAGAACAGCTTTCAAACTATTTCTCAGGAAAGAATCATCTCGTCATTGTTCAGGGCGACAACCCCGATGCAGATAGTCTGGCTTCCTCGTTAGCGCTTGAAGAATTGCTACTGGAACAGAATATCAGTAGCACTCTATATTGCTCAGTTGATGTTTCTCATCACCTTCGCTACCTAGATGGATGGGATAGAGTCACAACCGAACTTCCTGAGCAATTCGATGGCTGGATTTTAGTAGATTGCTCATTTGAAAATCTTTTAAAAAATGTTGAGGATAAGGGAGATCTCGAAAAGCTTAAACAAACACCGCTGCTAATAATTGACCACCACGACGCGCCTAGTGACATCAATTACGCCTCAGTTATGGTATGCGATATATCTTGTGGAGCAACGAGCCAAGTAATTTTCAACATTGCAAAAACACTAGACTGGAAAATAACGAAGCACGCAGCAGAAATGATGACAGTTTCAATCCTTGCGGACACACTCGGCTTCACAAGCCAATTCCTAAATAATAATTCATCGCCACTGCGAGTTGTTGCTGAACTTGTAGATCTCGGTGCTGAGCTAGCCGATTTAAACGAACGACGGTTAAAGCAATTTCAAATTAGCACCGACATATTCGGCTATAAAGCAGAGCTAATGAAACGTGTTGAGTTCCACTATGATAACCGCATAGCGACAATCGATATTCCGCACGACGAAATCAAAGAATACTCAATGGACTATAATCCGACAGTTATCCTGGATGAAACCCGCAATATTGAGGGCTTAGCAATATCAATTGGCTTTAAGATTTATGAAAAACTTGGGAATATCTACAAAGTAACTGCCCGCATACGCTGTGGCTACGGTTATCGCTTTGCTGACAAGCTAGCTTCACAATTCGCCGATGGGGGAGGGCATCCTTATGCGGCGGGCTTTAAAGTTGAAGGTGATGACCTCAATTTTGCACAAATAAAAAGAGACACGTTGGATAAGGCATACCAGCTCCTCCAAGAAATTGACTCGGTAAGTTAGTGAGTATATAGTCATAATATCCGGGCGTTGAGAGACGACTCGGCGGCAGACTTGGGGGTCTTTGATGGAAAGATGGTATGAGAGCCGTGAAGCCCTAGATGATGCTATTTCCGCCGTCAATGAGAAGCGGAGATTGAGGAACGTAGGACCGGTTCGCGTGTGGTTCACCAGAACCAGCTTCAACCCTTTCAGGAAATATAAGCTGCGTGCTTACCTCCGTAAGGGATGAGGTCTCAGGGTGCGCATGACCCGACCAGTCTGCCACCCTACATGTTCGGCTGAACTTTCAGCCTAAGATGTAGGGTAATTTAAACTTACTACTTTAAACTTTCTCCTTTATACTTGTTATCAATGAAGCTCTACAATACACTAACTCGTCAAATTGATACTCTAAAACCTCTCCAAGACAACATAGTCAAAATCTATACCTGTGGTATTACTGTTTACAGCCACCCCCACATCGGTAACTGGGTAGGGTACATATATTGGGACGTTCTGCAAAGAGCCTTGCTAGCAGAAGGCTATCAGGTAGAACGTACTCAGAACTTTACTGATGTTGGTCACCTCACGAGTGACGACGATAACGGCGAAGATAAGATGGAAAAGGGCGCTAAAGCAGAAGGTCTTACTGCATGGGATGTTGCAGAGCGCTACATCGAGATCTGTGATAGTGAGTCCGATTCTCTGAACCTTTTAAAACCAACACATCTAATCAGAGCAACAAGCCTTATCCAACAGCAGATCGATTTTGTAAGCAAACTTGAGGAGAAAGGCTACGTCTACTCTATACCAGAAGACGGAATCTATTTTGACACTTCGAAACTTGATGACTACGGCAAACTCGCAAGATTAGATATTGCCGGTTTAGAAGCTGGCGCTAGGGTATCCGTCGAGGGTAAAAAAAATATTACTGACTTTGCCCTTTGGAAGTTCAGCCCAAAGGATTCAAAAAGAGATATGCAATGGGAAAGCCCTTGGGGATTGGGTTTCCCTGGTTGGCATTTAGAATGTTCGGTCATCGCCAGGCAAACACTTGGTGATCAAATAGATATCCACTGCGGTGGTATTGATCATATACCAGTTCACCACACTAACGAGATTGCTCAGACCGAGAGCCTAACCGGCAAAAAGCCATTTTCACAAATTTGGGTTCACAACAATCATGTCAAGGTTGACGGAACCAAAATGTCCAAATCTATTGGGAATATTTACACACTCGACGACATAATTGCCAAGGGATACAGCCCGATGGATTTCAAAATGTTAGTTCTTAGTAAGCACTACCGTACAGAAGGCAATTTCACCTGGGAAATTTTAGAAGCTGCTCATAATCGACTACAAAATTGGCGAAATATTGCCTCACTCCGCTGGCAAGCATTGCCAGGCACTCAAACTTCAAACATTAATTATGACGAACAATTGAATGACTTAAATACTAAGCTAAAAGAAGATTTAGACACTCCAGGGGCTTTAGCATTAATCGATGAATCCTTTAGCAAGATTAACGTTACAATTACACCCGAGGAACAAACTGGCTTTTCAACTTTCCTTGAAAGCATAGACAGTCTTTTGGGTCTAGATCTATGTGGCTCTACACCAAATATCAGCCCAGAGATTGAAAAAACTCTCGCAGATCGTTCTAAGGCGAGAGCTGATAAGAACTGGGCAGAATCTGACAAACTACGCACGGAATTAAACAATCTCGGCTTAGAGGTTAAGGACACACCAACCGGGCAAATTTGGTCATATATCTAATTAAGATATATCTCTAGTAATTTTGCACAAACAACTGAGCTATCATACTGATCAGCTGTCTTCTTTAGCCATAGCTGATATTTATCAATTTCTTCTCTTGGCATATTGGCAAACTCCATCAATTTCGTAGCAAACTGAACCGTGTTTTTTGGGTCAAACAAGAGCTCCGGTTTTTCGCCCAATATCGACCTATACCCGGCATTGTCACCGCCCAATACAACTGAATGTCCGCTTGCCATCGCTTCAACAACACTAATACCAAATGCCTCACCTCCGGTTGATGGAAACACACATATATCAGCAGACGAAAGTAAGGCTGACTTCTCTGATTCATCAACAAAGCCAGGGAAGGTAATAGTCCCAAAAAGACTGAAGTTTTTAGCGAGTTCAATACATCCAAGTAAATCCGGGCCCTTTCCTCCCATCACAACTTCGATATTTTGCATATTCATTCCAAGTTCTCTAGCTTTTGCCAGGGCTTGAATCAAATATTTTGGGCCTTTCCGGGTGTCAAATCGGCCCAAGAATACTATCTTTTTTCTATCTGTCTTAAATCTTGAATCCGGTGTAATTGATCTAAATTTAGCTAAATTCACGGCGTTAGGGATAACAATACTTTTCGTTCTGTAAATACGGTCGGCATATTTTGCAGTTGGTTCACTTACGCCGATCGCAATTTTGACCTTCTTCAGACTTTTCCTAATCATCAATGCCAGCAGAAAATGAGATAAGTACTGCGCTCTTCCGGCCGGAAAGGTGTGCCAAGTTCCAACAATTATAGTCGATTTTGGTAGTTGTTTGATTACTTTTGAAGCAAAAAATGGGCTATAAGGCATCTGCACGTGAACAACATCAAATTTATTTTTGGCTAGAAAGTTTTTTATCTTTTTACTCGATACGGGCAGCGGCGTTCTTACACTGTTACCATTGAACTTTAGAGATACAAATTTTGAAATATTGTGAACATTTTCTAGATCACTTCTCGAAGTATCCGCTACAAGATAATGTACTTCGTGGCCCTTGGAACGCATATATTCACCCACAGCCAAGACATATTGCTGGACTCCATCTGTTTTATCAAGGGTGTCGTCCAGCAGATAGGCAATTTTAAGCTTTGTGTTTGTTGATGGCATATTTATAAACTTTTTCATAATCATCCACGACACGAGAGTAGTCAAACTGCTTAACGTATTTTAGCCCCCACTCACTCATTAGGTTCTGAATGGTTTTATCTGTCAAAAACAGTTCCAGCCGTCGAGAGAATTCTCTTGTAACGTGCGGGTTCACGAGACTCAATAAACCCGTTTCTCTTAAAACTGAAGAGTACCCAGGGTTATCACCGGCAACGATAGGTGTTCCTGTTGCCATAGCTTCAAGTAAAACAATACCGAAGCTTTCTCCGTATATTGCTGGGTAACAGGCAACAGTGGCTCGAGAAAGTAAATCTCGCTTTTCTTGGTCACTTACATAGCCCAAGAACTCTACATTTTTTAGCTCTAAATCTTCTGCTAACTCTTCTAGCTTATCCCTGTCAGGGCCATCACCAGCGATTATCAACTTCAATTCTGGTATCTTCTTCACTAACTGAGACACTGCCAATAATAAATATTTTGGTCCTTTACGCTTTTCTAATCTGCCTATATACACAATTGTATTCTTATCACGTTTTTTTGATGGTTTGAAATCTTTAATATTCACTCCGTTTGGTACATCAAATACCTCAACACCTTGAATCAGCTCGGATAGATATTCCCCTGCCGCTGGAGAAACTCGCGTTAAAACATCGACATGCTGTATAACAGATCTAAAATAGGGGGTGATTGATCCTAAGGTGCGCCCAATACCAGTCTCTGGCAATGCCGCATGAAGGGTCGCAACAGTAGGGTAGGGACAGCTTGCTATAAGCTGTCTTCCAACAAATGGCACTACTGGCTCGTGAAAATGCACCACATCAAACTTATTAGATTTAAAGAAATCATCAATTTCTTCTTGATCAATAGCTGCTGAGATATCTACTGTGGAACTCTGTGCTTTTACTCTTGCAGAAACACCTATAAAGACCGTATCTTCTGGTAACTTATCTTCAAACTTTCTGGGCCGAGGGGTAATTATCGTTACTTTATGACCTCGCCTCTTCAACTCCGATGCCTGAGCTCGAACATGGTCTTGTACGCCTCCAGGCATTGAGACGTTATAAGGGTTAAAGATTGCTATTTTCATACTATTTTATGTACTTACGAAGAGACTTAGGGAAGAATGGGGCAGCTTCTTTTGCGGATTCTATGATACCGCCACCGTGGTGCGCAGACTCAGCGTTTATCACCTTAACTTTTGGAAAGATCATCTTAAAATGCTCCACCACACTATCATTATTGAAATACTTATCTGCTTCTATATTAATTGAAATGAGGGGCATTGGCAATTTCTCACCCCTAGTTGCCAGATCGGCATTGAGCATCAGGCGAGATGTGTAGCACCAAGTAGGGATATGATTTATCCTCCAAAGTTTAGTCTCAAATGCTAACAATCTTTTATGTTCGGCCGGACTAAGATCTTGAAATTTTTCTTTAGCATTGTGTGACCTTGTATAAAACATGCCCAAGAATATTTTCCTCAAGAAGAACTCTCGGACTATCCAAGACACTAATTTAGTTTCTAAAATCCGACTGAAGATTAAATATGCACGCCTTCTCGTTGCCGTAAACTTAAAGTCATTTTTGTGTAGGAACCCCGCAAGTGCAATCACTTCTTTACACTGTTTTTGGATTTCTGGGTATTTTTGCAACATGCGAACCGTAACTATAAAACCAAATGAATAGCCGATAATTATAAATTTCTTGCTTTTACCGTATCTTAGTTTAATAAATGCTGCCATATAATCAGCTAAAGCATCAAGTGTCGGTTTCTCGCCAATTTTGTACAAGTGATCCATGCCACCGAAACCCGGCATGTCAGGAAGGCAAAAATTACCGTAGTCCATCATTAAATCAGCCGCACCGGCCAATCTCTCCAAGCTGGAGTGTTGTCCATGTACCAATAAGATATTAGTATCGCGCTTTTTTGGATTCCTTGCCGGGGCATTAATCATCCGGCCCCTTAGGCCATTTAGCTCAATATCTTCAATGTAGTCTTGAAGTTCAAATTTATTCATAATCTGATTAAATTATAACCGATGTAGGCAAATTATCGAATTAGGCTAAAACTAAAAACACCGCTTAGTAGCGGTGTTTTTTTGTGCATGCCTGTTCAGATCTGGGCGATGATCCAAATCGCGCCAGCTAGGGCGAGGAAGAATAGACCTAACCCAACTGGCGATCCCCAGCTGAACCATGAACCCCATGAACGCCAATGTTTATGGGTCTTCTCGTACCAGTCCATCTGCTCCTCTTTTTGCATCTTAGACATAGTTTGTGACTCCTTATTAATGTTAACAATGAGTCTCTTGACACGTGTACCAGTAGGGTATTTGATCCCGTTGAGACTTACAGAGGATACCCGGAGCCTGGATTTACCAACTTTCAAATTATATCAACATTTATATATTTTCTAACCAATAGAAACTTCTAAGGTAGGGAACAACGTTTTGCAATGTTCGGCAACTAATCGTCTATGACAACAAACACACGATCGTTCTATACAAAGAAGCGTTATATTAGCGGACATGGCTCTCTCGCCGATTCGTAGAGCCGCTAATCGGCCGGGTCCAGCCCCTAGATATTCCTTAAAAAGATTTTCAAATTCTCCCCACATGATCTCGCCACGGTAATATGAACCTATTAATTTAGGTGGTGGCGCCAGATCTAAAGCCCGTTCATCAAACATATCTGATGTTATTGAAGGATCTGGGGTAACGCCATCGGGTAATGTATGCCTACTCATCACAGAAATACGAGCTCCTTGTTCAGGAGATTTTGGAGACCATATCGGTGCCGTTGACAACATAGTGATGATTCTAAACGCGAAAGCATTTTTAGGCAAAAAATTCAAAAGGCCAAGACTGGCTTGACCTTCTAAATTCTTGGCTCGGGGACTAGGAGTTGAACCCAGATTGACGGGACCAAAACCCGTTGTCCTACCATTAGACGATCCCCGACTGTCAGGAGACAATTATACTATCTAAAATCCCATATTGCTACATCTTAAAATAAATCTGCTTGAGATTTATCTATATTAGAGCGATAATGTGGATATTAGAGTTTAAGGAGGGTTACGAAATGGCTGACGAAGCTAAGAATGCACCAAAAACACCACACGCGTCTAAAGAAGACGTTGAAAAAAACAAAACAATGGCAATTTTGGCTTGGGTAATTTTCTTCCTACCACTATTAACAGACGCAAAAGATTCGCAGTTTGCTAAGTTTCATGCAAACCAGAGTTTATTAGTCGTCTTGCTATACATCGTTGCTGGTGTAACTAGCTTTTTGTTCATTGGCTTCTTACTTTATCCAGTAGCGATGGTGTTCTGGATTATGGGGATCATCAGTGCCTCTCAAGGTGAGATGAAGAGACTCCCTCTCATCGGTAATATTGATATCATCAAGTAGGAGAAATATTATGGCAGAGGATACCAATACAGAGCAAAACAAAACTGCCGATACGCCAAAAGCACCTACACCGAGCGCAGCTCCTGCGCCTGCAAAAAAATCCAATAAAACACTTGTAATCGTAATCGTTGCGGTTGTAGTGGTGTTTGTAGTCTTGCCTTTAACGGCACTGACAGTCGGTGGATTTCTGCTAAAAAACAAATTTGGCAGTCAGAAAGCTATCGACAACACTGTTTCAGATATTGTTAGCAAAGCAACCGGGAGTGATGTTGATGTCGACAGTTCAAAAGGCTCTGTCAACATAAAAGGTGACAACGGTAGTAGTCTTTCGTACGGCTCGAATCAAAACTTACCCAGCGACTTTCCAAAATCTGATGTGCCGTACTTGCCTGAAAAAGAGGTGACTTTTCAACTTACTTCAACTTCAGATGGTAAGAAATCGTGGTCAGTGACAACTACGGTAAATGAGTCATTCGCCGAAGCTTCATCTTATTTTGAAGGCAAAGTAAAGGAGCCTGATTACACAGATGTAACAACATACGGTGCTTCAACTGTGAAATATTACTCAGGAAAAAACTCAAAATACAGCGTGTTCATCACTGTCTCAGAAGGAAGCAATGGCGACCCAACAGGTGTGAGCTACGTAATCAGCGAAGAGTAACTACAAAATCAACATTCCATCACCAAAAGAATAAAATCTATACCTTTCGCTGATAGCATGGGTATAGATTTTTTCTATGTCTTTTCTTGAGCCCAAAAAAGCTTCAACCAATAACAAAAGAGAGGTTTTTGGTAAGTGAAAATTCGTGATTAAAGAGTCAACACGTACAAAATTGTAGCCTGGGGTAATGAATATTTCAGTATCGCCTTTCAATTTTCCGCTAATAGCGACAGATTCAATTGTTCGAAGTGTGGTAGTACCAACAGCTGTGACATGTTTTGCATTCGCAATATTTTGCCAAACGCTCTCACTAATATGATAGCTTTCTGAATGTAATTTATTAGTCACGAAATTTTCTTCTTTCAATGGGGCAAAAGTTCCCAAGCCAACCGATAGTGTAATTTCTTGCCATTGAAACTTTTCGGATATTCCATCCTTTAGCTCTGGGGTAAAATGCAAACCAGCAGTTGGTGCCGCTAGCGAACCCGGCAATTTAGCATAGATTGTCTGGTATTCTTCTGCCAACAAATCATTTTGCTGAATATACGGGGGCAGGGGAACATGACTTGCAACTATCAGATCATCGCAACTTCTTGGTTTGTTAAACTGGATTGTCCTTACACCGTTTTCATCTACATCGAGAATATTTGCGTTTAGCCCTTCAGCTAATTCCAGGGTCTTTCCAACTTTGAACTTTCTACCTGGCCTAACTAGCGCTTTTACTGTTCTATCGTTTACCGCATCAATTACAAAAATTTCCGTTTTACCACCATCGAAAAGATACCTACAATGATCTACTTTAGTGTTGTTAGCCACTAACGTAGTATTACTTGGCAAATAATTTGCAAGATTATAGAAATAATCATCCACGATCACACCTGTTTTACGGGTGTAGATTAACAATTTAGCATGATCACGAGGGTTCGCTGGGCTTTGTGCGATCAGATCTTCAGGCAGCTCAAAATTATATAATTCATCCATTGAACCAGTTTACCATCAGTTATACCGTCAACTAGATTTTAATACTATGTAGATACAGTAGCCGACATACATAACTATCAAAAATAAACCGCTTTTATGCCCAATTTTCCAGTTTCGAATTATCAACATAAATAAAATTGCAATCACGGTTGCAAACAATAAGATCACACTGGCAATTAAGTTCGATTTTCCAACGGCAATTGAACCACCCGAAATTAATAGCTTCAAAGACCAGGGCAATCCGAGCCCAAAAAGTACATCAAATATATTTGAGCCAATGGCGTTCGACACAGCCATATCTCCTCGACCTTGCTTTGCAACAACTATTGAACCGATGAGGTCCGGCACAGAAGTTCCGGCAGCCAACACAGTCAGTGAGAGGAATATCGGGTTAATTTTCAAGATATCCGATGCCCCGATTATCTGCTCGACCAAAACCCAACTGATAACACCAATCAGCGCTACTGAGAGTAGGAAAGTCACCATGTAATACTTTGGCTTCTTCTTGACTGAAGGTATTAAATAGCCGACAAAGTTTGTAAAACTAGCATTGAAGCCTTTTTTATCCTCGGTGCTATCAACTACTTCGACATCTTTGTACTTAAACCATTTTCGCCAATTTGCAGCCAATAATACATAAACTGAGTACATCAATACAAAACTCAGGGCTTCGATAAGAATTATTTTGCCATCCCAGAAAGCCCAAAGTAACATCAAGATAGTCAAAACATAAAATATCTGGTCTCGAATGACGGGCTTCCATTGCAAAGTTACAGATTTGAACATTGCAGCAGCACCGACAATCACCAAAACGTTGAAAATCGCTGATCCGACAATCGTGCCCGAACCAACATCTGCTGTGCCCGAACCGGCGATACCAAATACCGCAATAACTGATGTGAAAAATTCTGGCGCACTTGAGCCCATCGCAAGCAGAGTTGCACCTGCCGCATCGCTACTCAGCCTAAGTTTTTTAGCAATTTTGTCGATCGAGGGTACAAAGAAACCCTCAGTAATTATAGATAAAATATAAAAACAAATTACCGAAACAACAAGATATATTATTAGCATTATCTGTTACTATACCAGGCTAATACGTCCTAACTAAAACTGATCTTTCGTGTAGGAAGTGGTTCTTTCGAAGAATATTGCTTCGTCCTTGTACTTTCCGTATGCTATGTCTATTTCGATTTCGACACTATCAAAATGCTTTTCTCTTTCGAAAACATCCTCTGGCATTCTCCATTCATTATGCCCACCTTCGAAATCAATTTTTAAGTTACCTGTTGGGTTAGTGCAGTGCACCATAAAAAACTGCTTGTCCTCAAGGATTTCGTCCGTTTCCTTGCTTCTAACTATTTCGTGGTAGAGCCCAGCTATTCGAAAATCTGCGCTAAGCCCTGTTTCTTCGTCTAATTCTCGTGCTGCTGTTTCTTTGATTGTTTCACCCCAACGTATTTTGCCAGAGGGAAATCCCCAAAATCCAAAATACGGGTTCTTCAGTCGTTCTTGAAAGAGCCAACGTCCATCGCCCTTATCTATGGCAAGTATTACAGCAACTTTTGGTTGTCGTTCGATTGTATTAGCATCTGTATCAAGTTTATTGGCGTATTCTTTACCTTTTTGACTGAGTTTGTATGATCCTTTCTTAACCTTTTCGACAAAATCAAGATCTAAAAGTCTTGTGATGTGAAAGTTGAAATGATCACTGCTCAAACCCGTAGGTTTTTGCATTTGAGCAAAACCAGCTTCAGGATGAAATAGTAGTTCGCGCAATATCGCTACCTGTGCTTCGTGAATTTTTACTTCGTGTGCCATATTAAAATCTCCGATCTACAATGCGTAAATCTTATTAATGGTGTATTACCCGGGTCATAATCATGATAAGGTTCGCTGTTTCGGAAATCTAGTAAAGTCGGCTTCACTACCCTTGCAATTCATCGGCATCAACCCCAGCAACTTCTAAAAGTCTTTGCTTCCCCTTGCGGAAGTCAGTCCATACTAATTTATTTGCAGGAGCATCAGGAAAAAACTTTGATCCTGAATTTTCTGGTCTGAATTTATTAGCAGGCCGAGCAGCAATCATCATTGCTGGTCCAAGGATCTTTTTGCCGGCGTAAGTAGCAATTACAGGTGCATCATTATCCCCAGAATACATGTAGTAATTTACAATCGTTAGCCAAGCTTTTGCCCCGCCTTTAAGCACAGCCAAAGCTACCATCGAATCAATACCACCGAGTTCTTCGCCAAGAGCTTCGTCTTCTATAACTGTGAAACATGATCCCTCAAAATCAAATACGATCTCAGGGTGATTTATCACAACATCAAGTAGCACTCGTCGCCTAGTTTTAGGACCGTCAGTAGCAGAACAATATATTGCTTGATCAGCTTCAACTATATCTTCGATCTGTCTAACGCTTCCAAAGGGCCTAGATAAAATAGCCCTAACCGTACTTTCAGAAGGTACATCATACTTTAGATTGTTTTCTGCATGGCATTTTAAAGCCTTTATAGCTGACTGTTGA
This sequence comes from Candidatus Saccharimonadota bacterium, assembly GCA_020428535.1. Lineage (GTDB taxonomy): Bacteria > Patescibacteriota > Saccharimonadia > Saccharimonadales > JAGQMS01 > JAGQMS01. The sequence continues at coordinate 8,755 of JAGQMS010000002.1, read as the reverse complement.
GACATCATAATGCTTTTGCTATTGACTTAATTATATTTTGTGCTAAAGTATAGCACATGAACCAATTTAGTTCTGGAAAATATAAGCTTTCAACTTCAGCCACCATGTTTGGCGGAATTGTTGATGTCGAAAAATTCCAGAGCTTATCTCGTTTCTAATAAAAACACATTTTTGAACCAAGATAAGCTCCCTAAAAGGGAGCTTCTATATTTTCCAGAACTTAGAACCTTCAAAATAACACTTTTCGGGAGCTGATCTTGCTTCGGAACATCCGAAGCGCACCGATGGCGAATCGCTATCGAGAATTAACAATATGGAAGGAGGGATCGATGTTCGGCACGATCATGCGATTCAGAACCAAGTCGGGGCTCATGATTGAGCTCGCACCACTCAACAGAGAAGACATGCCGGAGTTCGTGAAGAACGGCGGCCTGCAAACTCACAACGTCAACAAGTTCTTGGGGCGATTCAATGCCCCGGTGCTCGAAGACGAGTACGAGTGGTTCGACAAGGCAAGAGCCGACAAGGACGACATCATATGGGGTATTTACGTCGTCGACGGAGAAACCCGGACGCTGATCGGCAACACTGGCCTGCATGACATCAACGGCGACATGTATAGCCCGTGCAAGTCGGCGACTTCTGGCTTCATGATCTTCCGCCCCGAATTCTGGGGGAAGGGGATCGCCGGAGCTTGTCACCGTGCACGGACGATGTATGCTTTCGATGACCTCGGGCTCGTCGTGATCCGCTCAGGCGTGATTTTCGAGAACGAGGCCAGCAGGCGAGCTGTTGAGTCAGTCGGCTATGTTGTCCATCACATGGACCGCATGGGCCACCTCTACAAGGGAGAGCCCAGGTTCGACTACAACCTCCAGTGCATCAACCCGGACAAGTACGTCTGGAGCTACTGGTGGCGCAACGAGAAACCCACGAAGAAGTGGCTCGAAGGTCGCAAGAAGACCATTGAAGCCCTTGAGTGGGCTCGGCAGCATGTCGAGCGTCCCTGACATATCCATACAGGCTTTAAGCGGTTGAGCCTTCAATCACCGCTGGCCCAGCACCTGATTTCAAGTGCTGGGCCTCTACCATATAATAGGAGTATCCATGAACACACCACTTATCACTAAAGAAGGTATCGTCACTCGCTGGCCCAAGAACCGTCAGCAGCGCCGAGAGATCTTAGAATACCTTGCTTCAAAATTTGAACCAAACAAGGTTTATCACGAGCTAGAAGTTAACGAACTTTTAAAGCAATGGCATTCCTTCCAAGACTGGTCAGGTCTTCGAAGAGAACTAATCGACAGAGGCTACCTCATACGCAACCGTGAAGGTACTAAATATAGATTAACTAAATAATCTATCTGCCCGAACCAGAAGAGCCACTACCGCTATGCGATTCATCATGAGAATCATCGTTTGAAGTTTTGCTACTTCCTGAATTACTTGAGTCTGATTCGTGATCACCATCGTCATGGCTTTCGTTTTGGTCTTCAGTTTCCTGGTGCGTTTCTGTTTTTTGCTGAATAATCGAACCGTCGTCTGCAGATATTAGAAGTCTAGTCTTATCGCTAAATATCACCATATATACGGCTTTGCCGTCTTCCATCTCAAACTCAATCTTCACAATTGTTTTTCCAGGTTCTTGATCTTGGGCAATAGTTCTCGCCTGATCAACTGAAATTGTAGCTGTAAAGTTTGATGGTATTTCAGAAGTCTCATTTTCGACAGGCTTGGTGACCAATTCGCCGCTATTAGCATCATAGAACTTCACTGTTCCATCACTAAACTTAACTTTATAAAGCAAAGTTCCATCTTCGTTGTCTAGCTCAACACCAACTACCGTCACACCATCTGCAAGGCCTGTAGATGCCAATGTTCTTATCTCATCAATCGGTTTTACTGCAGACAAATCAGACGGTAATGCAACGTTGGCAAGCAGTGCTTTTTCATTTGATTTGCTTGCGTTTGTAGTCTTGTAGGCAAACAGGGTAGTGCCGGCAATTAAAAGCACTCCCAAAGTGGCCGGAACATAATACATCGGCCTGGATATCTCACTAAATAACGATTTCTTCACTGTTTTTCCTTCTCTGAATAGATTATTTCTTAAATTCCTTTTAAAACTTTTTCTCGCAGCGGAGTTTTTGTCGCTGACTGCTGAATATAGGCTTTTTGGCATTTTTTTCATATTTCCGCTCCTTCCTCTGCACTATTAAAATTCGGGTCTTTGATGATCTCGCGAAGTGTTTTTATCGCCCTCCGGTATGTCACCTTGACGTAATTCATATCTTTTTCTAACTCTTCGGCTACTTGCCTCGGCGCTTTGTCGTGGTAGTGCCTTAATACAACGACTTTTCGTTGGGCTTCAGGCAATTTTTCTACATATTTTCTTAATCTTTCAGCAACACTGGCTTTGTCATATTCTTCAACAGTCTCGGTAGCAAAACTTTCAAAATCTTCAATTTGCTCGATAGAATCTGCCTGGTTTTGATATTTTTCTCGCAAATATTCTAGCCAGACTTTGCGCATGATTCCGTAAAGATACTTTTTCGGGTCATCAATGTGCAAGGCATAATATTTATCAACCAAGATCGTAAATGTCGAAGATGTCAGATCTTCTGCGACATGCCGATTGAGACATTGAATGTAGAAAAATTTGTATACCTTGTCAAACTGGCTATCATACAATTCTTCTAAACTCATTGTTTGTTAGTATACCCTCCTTCCTAGTATCCAAGTGCAAAGTGGGGTACACGGTTAGTCTGATTTTGGTTTCACTCCAAGCCTACTAGCATGGGTATATGCATCTGGAGGTAAACCCTGCACCAGTCCCATAGCTTCAGCTACTTCACGGTTTAAAATCATCCCACCTACATCCACTAGCTCACGTGGCAAAACTATTCCTGGTTTTTTTGGGTCGGATTCTCCTCGTACAATTTCTTGGTTTGGATCTTCATCGCCCGGCCTCCAACCGTCATCAAAAGTACCATTGCCAGTTCGTTCTGGCCCAATACCTTTAATCTCTGGAGTCTTTTCGGGATCGCTCATAGCGGGTATTATAGACATAACATGGGAGAAATTAAACTCAACGCCAAGCAACAAGAGGCAGTCGACTATATCTACGGCCCGCTTTTAGTCTTGGCGGGCCCCGGCACGGGTAAGACTCAACTTCTCAGCTCTCGAATCGCCAAAATTTTAACCGTCACTGATGCTAGCCCCCAAAATATCCTCTGTCTAACTTTCACCGAAAACGCAGCTCAAAACATGCGCGAACGTCTGGCGCAGATCATCAAAGACGACGCTTACGATGTGCACATTTCGACCTACCACAGCTTTGGGAGTGACATAATCCGCACATACCCACAGTATTTTGAAGAAATCGATCTCGAAACCGGCAAGGACACTCGTCTTGAACGACCAATTGATGAACTTCAGCGCCTAGAAATCATCACAGAGATCATCAGCAGATTGCCGTATTCCAGCCAACTCATTGGCGCCAAGTACTACGTCAAAGACATCTCCAGCACCATCAGCGACCTAAAACGAAGTCTTTTCACCCCCCAAAGCCTTGAAGAGCTAGCTAAAAACAACCTCCGTCAAGTCCAAACTCTCAGCCCAAAAATTGCCGATCACCTTGCAGGTGTAAAACGTTTTCCATCGAAAGCCGACCAATCAATTGAACTTTTTGAACCTCTTCTTGATTTTCTGGATGGCGATGACGGCCTGGCCAAAACCGCCTCAGAAGCTCTAGAAAAAGCCATTGAAAAAGCGTCTGAGTCAGGCAAATCATCGCCCCTAACCGAATGGAAGAACACTTGGCTAACCAAAGACGACCACGACCACTTTGTGCTAACCAGCGAAGACCAACATCTTCGCATGGCAGAGCTCGCCAAAGTATTCGAACGCTATAATCAAGCCTTGGAAGAAAAGCATCTCTACGATTTTGACGACATGATCCTCCGCACCATCGATGCACTGAACAAAAACGACGATCTGCGCTTCACTCTTCAAGAAAAGTATCAATTCATACTGCTCGACGAGTTCCAAGACACAAACCCAGCTCAATTTGAGCTAGTTAAAAAGCTATGCGACAACCCGGTCAATGAAGGCCAGCCGAATATTTTTGCTGTTGGTGACGATGATCAAGCAATCTATGCCTTCCAGGGAGCGAGCGTCAGCAATATGTCTGAGTTTAGGCATGTTTTCAGAGACGTAAAAGTTATCAACCTTACCGAGAACTACCGATCTCACCCGGATATTTTGCACACCGCCCACGGCATCGCTGGCCAGATAGAGTCGCGCCTCCATCACGACATGGAAGGCATCGACAAAAACCTAGTCGCTAGTAAAAAAGACCTGCCAAGCGACGCATCAATCGAGCGACACGAATTCGACGCTGAAGCCAATGAATACTCTTGGGTTGCTAGCAAAATTAAAGAACTTATAAAAAATGGTACAAAACCTCACGAAATTGCTGTTTTAGCACCTCAGCACAAATATCTAGAAAATCTGGTTCCGTTTCTGGCTCACAATAATACTCCTGTTTCATACGAAAAGCGCGAAAATATTCTCGAAACTCCGTTGGTTCGAATGTTCAGGGCAATGATAGAGCTAGTCATCGCATGTTCTGATAATGACCAGCAATTGATGGACCAGCTATTTCCGCGGGTACTGTCTTTTGACTTCTATCAGTTGCCTGTAAAAACTATTTGGCAGATCAACTGGCAACATTACCGTCAAAATGAGCTGTCTTGGGCAGAACTAGCTCTTGAAAATTCAGATCTCACTCCGCACATACAGTTCTATCTTGCCCTCGGCATGAAAACCTCGAGTGAACCTCTCGAATATATTCTCGACTACCTCACGGGCACTATCCCGCTGGCAATAGATTCTGAAAACACCTACCAAAGTCCATTCAGAAACTTCTACTTTGCTGAAAGCACTAACACTCTACAGTACTACGAAGGCCTGGCAAATCTTTCTACTATCCGTGAGCATCTTAGAGCCTGGCAGGCCGGTCAAGAAACTCTGCTCAAGCCACAAGACTTTTTGCATTTTATTAATACCTACGAAGCTGCCGAACAGCCACTGATCAACACTCATCCAATCGCGCTTGCCGAAGATTCAGTGAACTTAATGACTACCTACAAAGCCAAAGGCCTCGAGTTTGAGCATGTTTTCTTGCTCTCTGTGCACGACGACGTTTGGGGCAAATCTGCTCGAGGCTACTCAAACAAGCTTACACTCCCCGCAAACCTACAATACATCCGCTACCGTGGCAGTGACGAAGACGAACTTCGACGACTACTTTTTGTAGCCATCACCCGCGCAAAACACGGGCTCTACCTAACCAGCCATGCTCATAAGGACAATGGCAAGAAGACCGAACCAGTTAAATATTTACTCGAATTTGGCGAGGGCAGTGAGCGAAAGACTTCTGTATTGCCGGTATCAAAGCAAATTGTTCACTTCGACAACTTTGACCAAGCCGAGACTATGCAAGCCATCGACACAATGTGGCATTCACGGCACCTCCAACTTGACGCACCACTAATAAGTCTGCTCCGCAATCGGCTCGATCACTACTTAATGAGCCCGACGCATCTCAATACTTTTATAGACACTGAATACGGCGGGCCGGGGGAGTTTCTACTCAGAACTATCCTTCGTTTTCCACAAGCACCCGGCATAGATGGCGAATACGGCAATGCTATCCATGGCGCACTTGAGTATGCACAAGAACAAAGTAAAAAGTCGAAAGTAGAGAGTAGAGGGCTTGTCGCAAAGGCAATTTCTGAGTTTGATAGGCAACTGTCAAAAAGATATATTCCTGAAAACGAGATGGACAACTTGCGTTCCCGTGGGCACAATTCTCTAAAAAAATATTTCGAGGCTCGGGCAGATATGTTTGCCTTACCAGCCGAATCAGAAGTCAACTTTGCTAACGAAGGTGTCGTTTTGGGTGTAGCGCGTTTGAGCGGCAAAATCGATCGCCTCGAAGTCGACAAATCTTCCAAAACAGTGCGAATTGTTGACTTCAAAACCGGCAAACCGTTTTCAAAGTGGGAAAAAGAGCTAAAACTTCTTAAATACAAACAACAGCTCTACTTTTATAAATTCCTAATCGAAGGCTCACACACCTGGTCGGGCTACAAAGTTGCAGGTGCAAGGCTCGAATTTGTAGAACCTGACTCTAGGGGCAAGATTTTGCCACCCCTAGAAATAGATTTTGACCAAAAAGAGGAAACAGATCTTATAGAGCTGATCCAAAAAGTTTGGGTAATGATTCAAAAACTCGACCTACCAGACATCTCTGGCTATACCGCTGACTACAAAGGCGCTACGGAATTTATTGAAAAGCTAATCGGTTAAGCAGTGTTTTCGCTAATCTGATCTTTTTCTTCAATCAGTGGGAGTTCTTTGCCGATTTCTTTGTAGTAATCTTTTATCATTTGGCTCTGGAGCAATTGAATTACAAAGCTTGGTTGCACTTTTCGGCTGAACCGAAAATGGTGCTCAATATAACAAAGCAGAACATACGCCAAAAAGCCCAGAATATATAAATGTGGTGCCACTATTCCACCGATGATAAAACCAAAAACAAAATACATCCAATAGCTTTTGAGATAGAGCATCCCAAAATGCTTCAACCTATTTTTGCAGATTTCACGTATCGAGTCTTTTTTTGCCTCATACGCCCGAAGATAATCAGCATACGAAATATCTAGCTCCTTATAATCCATAAAAATTTCAAAACCAATCGGCTGTTCGATAAGTTCAATATATTTGTGTAGCTTTCCGCTAAAAAGTACATAAGATTCATACAGCATCGACATCCAAACATCGCTTTTCTGCCACATACAAGTAAAAAAACCAAAGCTCGCTCCAAGAATAAAAGCCCACGTCTCTGCCATTTCAACTTATGATTATAGATCAAAATAGGGTATATCAAGCATAAATGATTTACTAAACCACACCACAGGTGGTGTATCTACGCTACCTGTGGTGTTTTTTGAAGGCTTTGTTATAGAATATTCCAATGAGTCTACCACTAGGCGAAATGCCGAGAGACCCAGTAGAGCTAGCTAAACGACGTGCTGAGACAGTTTCGCATGACTCCTTCGAGCATACAGCTGAAGATGAAAGGATGCTCGCTGAGCTAGACTATGCAGCCAGTGAGCTAGGATTTATAGGGCAAACATACTACGTTGATACAAACAGAACCCTTATAATACCTGCGAGTTTCGATGAAGATTCACGCGTTTCTTACTTCGACTTATACGACGGCGCATTTGAAGCAAGATTAGTTACCTTTGCAAGAATTAGCATTGGCAGGTTAATTGGCGGTACTTCTATAAGGGCACTTTGTTTAGGTTTTTCTAGTGCACTTTTACTGCCATTTTTTGAGACTACACCTGAGACAGATTTAGTTTTTGCTCCTGTATTGGCTGTAAACTCAATGGTTGCAGTACCAGATTAAAGCTTAAAATACATACATCGAAAATGATTTATGTACTTTGTGCGACAAAGTACCAAAACATGGGGTGGGGAAGTTCTTACTCTAGTAAATATGTTGTAAACAAATACAAATATACCTCAAGGCGTTCACGATGTTTCACTTCCTCCTCATGAGGTATTTATCAGATTTGTATTTTTTACATACAATTTTCTCGGGTAAGATCTTCCTGATTACCCCATACCCCGGGGGATTTTGTGCAAATACATAATTTGCGGGTTTGTATATTTTTACATTTCCCAGGGGAGGGTGGGGTGGCCGAAATGACCATAGCGAGCAGTTTGTTCATATATTGGTTTTTGTAGGTCTAAAAACTCGATTATGCCCTTGGGGCTGAGGTCATAGCCAACAACTTTTTCTTGCACACCATCAACAACAACCGTTGCTTCAACCGGTTCGGCAAAGCCGATAGCATAGGCGAGATAGCAATACACCTCGCTTGCTTTGCGTTTCTTGAGGTAGTCTAGTGCGATCTTTCTGGCCATATATGCCCCCGAGCGGTCAACTTTGCTCGAGTCTTTACCGCTAAAACAGCCACCACCAATCGGTACGTGCGGGCCATAATTGTCGACTACCAGCTTTCGGCCGGTCAAGCCCGTATCGGCATCAAAACCGCCAATTTGCCAGTCTCCTGCAGGGTTAATGTGCAAACTGACCTCATCTGATAATTTTGCTTTCGACTCATTCTTCAACCAAACTAGAACTGATTTTTTTAATTCTGAAGTCTTGGCGTTTTGAAAACTCGCTACCACTGAAAACACTTCGCCGTCTTTGGTGGTGATCTGTGTTTTGCCGTCATATGGCCATTTGGTAAAAAGGTGCTGGTTCAACCTTCTAGCTAAAACCGTCTCAAGAGGTAAGAGCTCAGGTGTTTCTGCACAAGCATAGCCAACCATGATCCCTTGATCGCCAGCCCCGCCCGTGTCGACACCTTGGGCAATTTCAGGGCTCTGCCTTACAACTCTTGTCTCAATTTCTAAATCTCCGGCTATCCTTCGGACAATTGACTCAATGTCAGCTTCGGCTTTTGAGGTGACTTCACCAACAACAAATACTTTGCCATGCCCACCGACAGTTTCTATTGCAACGCGGGCTAGCGGGTCTTTTGCCAAAAAGGCGTCTAAAACCGCGTCTGATATTTGGTCACAAAGCTTGTCTGGGTGCTTGGGCGAAACACTTTCAGCAGTTTTGAAATTTGACATAAAAAAATCTCCTATCTTCCTGACTACCAGGCAAGGC
>JAGQMS010000029.1 GCA_020428535.1 Candidatus Saccharimonadota bacterium | reverse complement strand
CGCAGAATCTCGCCCGTCGTATCGGCAACAAGATCGGCCACTTCGTTTTTTAAGTCTCGCCGAGCTTTGGCCATTTCGGTTGCAATTCGTAGCTGATTTTCATTCAATATATCCTCGGCTCTTAGTTTAGCGAATTCTTCGGCCTTCAAAAGTCTCTGCCTTGCGTCATCACCAGCCTTGTTCAGCATATCCTCGGCCTCACTTCTAGCGTCTTCTAGCATCTTTGCGATCTTTTTTTCAAGCTCACTCTTCTGAGCTTCGATATCGCTAGCATTCTGTAGGCTATCGGCAATTGCTTTTTGCCGCTTTTCGAGTGCAACGACTATCTTGTCTAGGGCGAATTTCTTGATCAAAACTAGCAGAACTATAAACGTTACCCCTTGAGCTAGGATAGCCAAAGGGTCAATCCCCAGCGCTGAAAAACCGCCGGAATTTGTCTCTGCAAAGTTAGTTATCAATCCAAAAAATGCCACTAATCAATCACCTTACTTAAATATAAATGCACTTAAGAGAAATCCGAGCAGGATTGTTAGGTCGATCATAGCCACCAAAATCATTACTTGGCCGGCATACTTCGATGCTTCTGGGTTCCGACCAACAGCGTTCATATATGCCGCTCCAATCAACCCTAAACCAATCGAAGCCATACCAAAAATCATTCCCACCATGATGCCCTTCGACCAATCGTAAGTTGATGTCTTGGCTGCGGTTGTAGCTGTCTGAGCAAATATTTCGTACATCTTTAGTTTCCTTTCATATCATTGTTTAAATTTATGCTGATTGCATTTCTGGATTAATCCCTGCTTCCTGCCTATGCCTACTAATAGCCGTACCGAGATACGACGAACATAAGATGACATAGATATATGCCTGCAAGACAGCAATCATTCCCTCAAAAATTAAAATCGGTAATGCCAAAAATGGCGTTCGAGCATGGCCAATCACTAAACTGCTGAAAATCAATATTAGAATCTCACCCACCTCTGTATATAAAAACAATCGCATGCTCAACGATGCGAGCCTACTGAACTCTCCGATAATCTCCATGAATCCGACAAATATATTCAATGGGTTGTAAATCTTACCGTCAAAATAATGCAAGATATGATTTTTTAGGCCTTGCTCTTTTATAGAAAAATATTGAACCATTGTTGTCGCCACAATTGACATAGCGATAGTTCCGTTTAGGTCGGCTGTAAAAGGTCTTAAAACAGGTATTTGCTCACCCCCAACAACAGCGTGGAACATCGGCCCAACGATTGGCAGAAGCTCCATTAGATTTGCAGTAATGATAAAGAAAAAGAATACCCCAAAAAACGCCGTATATTTGTTGGCTAGCTCTCTCGAGCCAAGTGGGCCTTCTATGAGACCTCGTACAAACTCCGTCAGTACTTCAATTAACCCCGCCAAACCTTTTTGGGGTGCACCAGAGCTGATTTTCTTGGTGGCCCACAGCATGATAACAAAGAATAAAACTACGGTTACTAGCCCGTAGACCATGGAATTAGTGACACTAAAAGGACCAATCTTGAATAAAGTCTCAGCCTTGAGACTAATGTTGAGGTCGAGAGCAAAGTTCAACATTCGCTAACTACCCCAAAAGAATTTAACTGCCCATCCCCTATGCTCATCTGTAAAAATTATACTACGCTTATGGTAGTTTTTGGAATTAAAGTTAATTTTATTGGCGGGAAGTACGCACGATGCTAGACTAGCTTTCAGCTATTCCAACATCTACTAAATTTAGTCAAATGAGGACACATTTGGCTAAATTCGAACCGCGTCTCTAGTTCAAGCTCACAGAGCTTACCAATGAAAAAGCCCATCAAAAGATGGGCGCTTTCATTGGTGATCCCGGCGGGAATCGAACCCGCGATCTTCAGGATGAAAACCTGATGTCCTAACCGCTAGACGACGGGACCAAAATTGAAAATTTGAGCAATACACCCAAAATTATCAGAGGTTATTCTAACAGATCTAGGCGAAAAATGCCAGTCATTCTTAAGAATATCAACCAAAACTATTTTGGCGATTTTAATCATGGGCAACTAGGGTAATTAGGTCAACTTCAATACTGATGTTCTGATGTATCGAACAACTCTTAGCAAGAAGTGAGCCAATGTTTTAGCCACCTTCAATTAATCAGCGTTTCATTCTATGGGCGCCTTCAATATGGATGCCAAAATTTGATGGCAACTCTACACAAGAAGTAGCTCAGATTGATTTACATCCTTAAAATGCACGTCTTTGAGTTGATGTGTGGCAACTATGTGCTATTTAAAGCAACCAAGAAGCTGCAAGGCTTAGTATCTTGGGCCACTATCAGCAGAAGTACTGTTCCGTCCTTGAAACATACTAAGTGCAGGCACTGAGAAATTCAGGCCATGGTCGAAAACAGGTGCCAGATGTCTGGTTTTGCTGCTTATTTGTTTTTGATTTTTTGTTAGTAAAAAGCGGTCAGTCGGTGCTTTTTAGAAACATTATTTTTGGTTTTTATATGGGAAAAACCACTTGCATAGTACCACAAAATGGGCAATTAAGCTAGTGCTTTTCCACAGATGGCCCCTTCTTAGTAGAGAATGGGAAACCTCCAAGAGAATACTTAACACGTTAACTAAAATACCCTCCGGGTTGGGAGGGTATTTGTAGCACCTAATAAGCCATAAATAACGGTCAGTTTTAGCTAGACAAGATGTCCGCTTATCAGAGGGCCTCCCCCAGGATAACCCGGTTCCCCGAGGCTACCGAAGTTAGCCCTCTGTATTAAGCGCTCACCTTACTGCTCTTTACGAACAGCGTAAGCACGGTATCCAAACATACCAAGCACAGTAGCGACTAAGAATAAGCCTAGTGAGCTACCTGCACCAGTTTGAGGCAAGTTGCTTGTGAAGGTTACTGTTTTGCTACAGCTTGCGCTGGCAACTACTTGGTTGACATTGTCGACCATGAAAGAAACTTTCACAGATACTTTGTATGTACCATCTTTAGAGTAGGTATATTCAGCACTTGAATTGTTTGAATTCAAGACTGATGATGCACCATCACCAAAGTTGTATTCATAACTCTGAACCTTGACTCGATCGCTTGGGTTAGCTGTTGTGCTAACAGTAGCACGAACTTTTCGGCCACCAATCTTGTCGATAGTAAGTGCGTCACAACTAAAGACCGGAGTCTTAGGTTCTTCGCAAGTCTTACCAGTAACTAGATACACATCCGTACCGTCGTTTACTACACCCAAAGTACCAGGTTGCGCATATGCAACGTTGGTGAACTTTGTAGTTCCACACTTAGTGGTGTCATTCTCAGCGATAGTCGCCTTGAAACGAATGAATGCGTTCG
>JAGQMS010000028.1 GCA_020428535.1 Candidatus Saccharimonadota bacterium | reverse complement strand
CGTCTCTTTGCCATTCGGGGGCAACAAAAGTACAAGCCCGACCTTCACCAACAGCTCTTGCTACTTCACGCATTCTAGGAACCAGCAAACGTGATACGCGTACAGTAATGCGCCGGTCTGGTATTTGCTCACTCACATCTGAGTTTTGACCATACCAAAATGTACCAACTACACCTGGGGCGCCTTCAGGAAAGTTATTGTCAAGTACTTCCTGAGCACGTTCATAATCAGCTTTTTCGCCATCGCTTAAGTCGCCTTCATCAGGATTCCATAACTTTGGGCAAGCAAGAGATATAGTTGCGACACCTATACCGATATAAGCTCCTTCCCGATTATGAGCCGCTACAACGTACGGTTCAAGGTCTGGCGTATTTGCTAATCTTGCAATTCTGGCTTTAGCTCGTCTTCGGCTTGCGTACTCCTGAAGTGTCGTTGCCGGGTAGTCCCTACTAACACAGTCAGGGATATGTCGCGCACTATAGCTTAATGTCTTGATTTGACGATCGTTTACGACGCTAAAAGGAATTAATGCAACTCTATTGCCTGCACGTTGCAATATTTCGTGATTTACTTCAAAACTTGATGATTGAGCACTCATGGTACTTATTATAAAACTATTACACTAAGTAGGCAATTTGTTAACTTCGTGATAGGTCCTCACCCACTCATACATCACTATTCCAGCAGCTACGCCAACATTTACGGACCGTGTTGAGCCAAATTGTTCAATAGCAACTACGGCTTCGCAGAAGGTTTTCATTTCTTCAGACAACCCTGGACCTTCTTGGCCAAAGACTAAGATTAAATTATCTGGAAACTTATATTTTTGAAGTGGCACACTCCCTTCAACATTGTCTACACCAACAATAGTTAACGCGTTAAGTTTCGCCCACTCCGCAAACTCTTCTACACTCTGATGATGATATAGCTGAAGATATTTTTCTGTCGCCATTGCACCTCGCCTGTTCCAATGGCGTTTCCCTACGATGTGTACGCCAGCAACATTAAATGCGTTAGCGCTCCGCACGATTGAGCCAATATTGAAATCATGTTGAAGATTTTCAATCGCAATGTGCAGAGGAAAAGCCTTTGATTTCATGTCCCTTGCTATTTCTTCAACTGCTTTACCCTTATACTGATCTACCAAGTTCCTTGGGTCTTGGTTCAAGTTCATTTCTTAGCGTTTTTCGATCACTTTATCGGCGATGCCGTATTTGACAGCTTCTTCTGCAGTCATCCAATAATCTCTTTCTGCGTCATTTGCAACTTTTTCAAGTTTTTGGCCGGTATTCTTTGCAAGTATTTCATTAAGTTTATTCTTCAGTCTCAGACCTTCTTTAAGATCTATTTCCATATCTGTAACTTTCCCCCGAGTACCGCTCGATGGTTGATGAATCATAACCGTAGCGTTTGGCAGAAGAAAGCGCTTCCCTTTTGCCCCACTGCTCATCAGGAATGCACCCATACTTGCTTGCATACCAATACCCACCGTAGAAACATCGCACTTTAAAAATTGCATAGTGTCGTAAATCGCGAGACCATCATATACAGAACCGCCAGGACTGTTAATATACAGTGTAATGTCCTTATTGGGGTCTTTACTTTCTAAAAACAATAGCTGAGCGATGATCAAGTTTGCGGTGTGATGGTTTACATCTTCACCTAGATAGACAATTCTGTCTTCTAAAAGTCTTGAATAGATGTCATATGCTCTGTCTGTTCGGCCATCTGAGTCTATTACTGTTGGGATAATCATTTTTGCTCCTATTGGTGCAGTTTGAGGATTGAAAATATGAGGGGCCTCAACACTGCTATTGAAATAATAATTAGTAACAAAAATAGAATAGCATACTAAATTAGCACTCGTAAAGTCCGAGTGCTAATTTCTTGATTTAATTAATTTTATAAGACTAACTCCCGCAACTGTACCGTAAGCAAATGCCGCGATAGCATTGCCGTAATTGTTGGGGTTACTGGCGGTATCAATGACGTTGGGAACAAAGCCGGCGAGCCCAAGCGGAAGTCCTGTAAGCGCGACTAGCAAAGAACCCATACCCTTATACGTATCGTCACGCTCACCAGTACTTAATGGCTCTTCTACCTCACCAATTTCAGGTTTTTTAGGAACTGTTTGAAATTTCATAAGCCTATGTTACGTTATTTTTGCTATTTTTGAAAGTTTAATGCTTTGTTAGTTAACGTTTGAATTACGCTGTCTACGCTTTTCTTTCCATACCAAAGCCGTAAATATAGTCGCAACAGGTATATATACACCTAGGAGGCCTGGGTGTTCTGACATCTCATTTCGATAATCAACTGCTGCTGCACCTAGAGCAATATAACCAAGACGTATGCCGTTTTCTATACGGTCATCGAGTAAAGTTAAAATTTTTTCAGTAACTCTCATTCCAAGCCTTGCGATTCGAGACCCAATTCGTTCCTGAGGCATATATGTGACAGGGTTAGAATGCTCATCTAAAACAATCTGGATATTTCGTGTAGCTTCTTCAGGAGATAATGATGTATCGCTTGCAATTGACGCTGCAAGGTCACGTACTTCTGGCGTAAACTCGAGACTAGCATATTGGACTAATTTTTCAGGACTTCCATTTCCGGGATCAAGAGCCATAGACTATTTATTGTTTAGTGAAACAATCCTCGCTACTGTTTTTTCTGTCAGGAGTTGTGCGCCGATTTCACGACGGTAATTTGGGTCTGACAGTTGCTTCTGCATTTGTTCATCTGAAGGGTATTTTTGTTTCAAGACTCCGATTCTAATCTCTAACTCTTCCGGGGTAACAATAATATCCTCTTTTTCGGCTACTTCACTAAGAATAATTCCAGCCTTGAGGCGTCTTTCAGCTTCTGGCAAGACTTCTTTTTCTCTTTGTTCTTCAGCAGTCATGCCAATATTATCAAGATATTCTTGCATAGTCTGACCACGGTAAATCAGATTCTGTTGAAGATCGCGCATTACATTTTCGGCTTGCTCTTCAACGAGTTCTTTCGGTAGATTTACTTCTGATTTTTCTACAAGTTCTGCGACAAGAGCATTTTCATACGTGCGCTTATCTTGATTCTGAGCTTCAACAGCAAGTTGTTTCTTGATATCTGCTTTCAGTTCTTCAACATTTTTGAGATCAGGAGCTACTTTTTTCACAAAATCTGCATCAACGGCTGGCTTGATGATTTCTTGAACCTTAACTACTTCAACATGAAAAGTCACTTTTTTAGACTGAAGCGCTTTGACCCCATAGTCTTTTGGGAAAGTAACGTCGAAATCTTTCTCCTCACCCGGGCGCATACCGACTACATGATCTTCAAAACCCGGGATAAAAGTGTTTGACCCTAATACTAGCGGGTAGTTGTCACCTTTGGCGCCTTTGACCTCTACGCCTTTTGAATCTTTACCGTTAA
>JAGQMS010000027.1 GCA_020428535.1 Candidatus Saccharimonadota bacterium | reverse complement strand
TAATTGGTGCAGTTTTTGTAACTCCACAAAAAAATGGCTACAAGAAAATAAGCTTGATTTTCAGTTTATAGACGTTGATATTCCTGGGAACAGAGATAAGATGAAGGAGTACGTACCCGATAATGAAACAATCCCCGTGGTTGTAATAAATGGCAAAGGCTACGTTAATCCAGAGCATAGTTTTTTACACGCAGAATTGGAGGTAGACAAATTGAGCGAAGAAAATATATACGATGTAATTGGTATTGGAGCAGGGCCTACGGCACTCTCAGCCGCGATTTATACAACCCGTGAAGACTTATCAACATTATTGGTTGAGAAAGCTATCGTTGGTGGTCTAGCGGCTATCACGGATCAGGTTGATAATTACCCTGGATTCCCAGAGGGGGTAACCGGTATGGCCTTAGCCGAGAATCTTGAAAAGCAGGCAGTACGGTTTGGAACAAATTTTGAGTATGCCGAAGTTACTGGCATAGAAGATGTTGATGGATTGAAAATCGTCCACACAACCTCAGGAGATTTAAAGGCGAAATCAGTATTGATAGCCACTGGTAGTGATTATAAGAAATTGGGTATTCCTGGAGAGATGGAACTTTACGGAAGGGGCGTGCATTATTGTGCAACATGTGATGGACCTATATATCGAGACAAATCTTTGGTAGTAGTTGGGGGTGGCAATTCTGCCGTCCAAGAAGCAATTTTCCTCACAAAATTCGCTAGCCGTATCGATCTTCTTGTTAGAAGTGATAAGATGCGAGCAAGTGAAGTATTGCAAAAAGAATTGCAAAATCATTCCGACAAGATAAAGATCCACTACAACACAAAACCTTTAGAAATAAAAAGTGAGGATGGTAAACTCGCCAGCTCAGTACTTGTTGAAGTTGACGGGAAAACCGATGAAATAAAATGTGACGGAGTATTTGTTTTTATTGGATTGAAGCCAACTACTGGCTTTTTGAATGGAAGTGTAGAGTTGGATGATCTTGGATTTGTGAAAACAGACTCGAGACTAGAAACTTCTATCAACGGCGTTTTTGCAGCAGGTGACGTACGAAGTGGAGCAACCATGCAAATAGCAAGCGCAGTCGGTGAAGGTGCAACAGCAGCGCTAATGATTAGGGAGTATCTTAAGGATCGGTAGATCTTCTATTTCAAGTAAGGCACATCATCTGGTATAGTCGAGCTTATGCTTGACAAGATCATCCACAAATATATCGGTATACCCTACAAAATAGCCGTTAAAGTGGATAAGGGTAGGGGCCGTCCGATTGTTTTCATACATGGCATTGCCAGTGATGCCACAGTTTGGGACAGGGTTATTAATTATCTTGGCGATACGCCAAGAAGAATATTGACCTTAGACCTATTGGGGCATGGGAATTCGCCAAAACCCGATTGGACAAATTATTCAGCATTTGATTATGCAAAGTCCACCGCCAGAACATTGCGCTCTAAGAATGTGAAGGGTGCAGTCTTAGTAGGGCACTCCATGGGTGGATTAGTATGTGTTGAGATTGCCAAACAGTATCCCGACCTAGTGTCTAAGCTAGTCCTAGTTTGCCCGCCCATTTATGACACAAATACCGAGGGGATAAATAAACTCGATGGTAGGTATATCGGGCTGTATGAATTATTGGTTCAAAAAGATGATTTCACAAAATCATTAGCCGCGAGCATCGCGAAATTGATGGGCGAGAAGATTCACTTCTACTTAACACCAAACTCATGGGGCCCGATTCGTAAAAGCCTAGAAAATACTATTATTAAACAAAACACTCTCGGGGTATTAAACAAGCTAAGAATACCTAAAATTATTATTTATGGTAAATATGATCCATTCATAGTCTCTGCGAATTATAATAAAATTAAGGATGCAGATATTAGAACTACGGCAGCTTTCCATGATATTAGTCAAAGCTTTTCTCAAACTATTGGTAAAATATTAAAAGAAATTTAAGTAGTGGAGATTGATAAATGGCGATTAGCGATCTAAGAAAAGGGCCAAATAGAGCGTTAGTCGTTTTTATCACTCTTTTTAGTGTAATTTGCCTTGGTCTAGCAGGTTGGTACGTTCTTGACAGGCACAGTTCAAGTGGGATTTCGGAAGATGATTTTGTCTCTAATTGTACTAATAAGCCTACAATCCCTCTACCTGTAGACGTGGCAATTGTAGAATCGGTTCTTTACCCGGGGCAACTTCGTAATGGTGATTACAAAACGCACGGTGGATTTCGCCTTAGCACCCCGACTAATGACTTAAGCGTAATTTTACCCCTAAGATCTAAACTGATAGATGGGGCTAGATACATCGAGAATGGCGAAACGCAGTATTTGTTGGATTTCGAAACAGATTGCAAAATTCGTTTTCGCTTCGATCATATTTACTCACCATCAGTTGTTTTAATGGACGAAATAAATAAATTGCCAGAACCAATTGAAGGAGATTCCCGAACAACTGCGCTCGGCGGGAAGGAATTTGACGCGGCTCAAGTAATTGCAACCGCTGTGGGGTTTGTCAAAACAGGAAATGTATTCTTAGATTTTGGAATGTATGATTTTAATAAAGACAATGCTATTTCTGGCGATATAAGCTGGTCGAAAGACCCAATGCATCAATCAGATCTAGCAAAGCACGGCGTTTGTTGGTTTGAGTATTTAAGCTCCGAAGATAGATCAAAGATTATATCTTTGCCGCCAGGTGACCAACTCTCGGGCAGCACTAGTGACTACTGCAAAAACTAGGTTTTCTATTTATTCAGACTCATTTATATAGTAACCTCTAAAGTATGTATAAGCTGAAGCGATTTGTGCTACTTATTAGCGCGAACCTGATCAGAATATTGCTTTATACAACGGCGACAATCTTTGTTGTATGGTTGGTGTTTAGTGATCCGGCTAGGATCAAGCATGATATTAAGCAGTCTGGTGCATATGAAAAGTTTGTTCCTTCTATTATTGATGCAAATAAAGCTCCGAACTCCAGCTCAACCATCCCTCTAGATGATCAAGATGTCGTAGATATCATAAACAAGGCTTTCCCACCCAGAGATCTTGAACGAAAGACCAATATTGTTGTTGACGGAGTTTATGCTTGGCTAAAAGGCAACGAGGAAAACGTTAAGTTCAGTGTAGATTTTTCAAAGAATAAGTCTTACCTTGGGGATGAGCTTAGTAGATTAGCATTTGAAAGAATAGCATTCATGGATCTGTGCTCTCAGCAGCCCGAAACATTTGATCCATTTACTACAGACTGTCGACCACCAAATTATGATATTTTTGCCGGTCAGGAAGAGTTTGCGACTCTGATTAAATCATCACAAGGCTTTCTAGGAACGACTGAACTCAATCAGGACAATCTCCCCAAAAATAAAGCTGGTCAGAATATTTTTGAACAATATTATTTTGCTCCGAGGATCTATTCTTGGCTGCATCGGCTACCGTTTATATTTGGTGGTTTAAGTTTGTTGACTATTTTTGGGGTGCTTTGGGCAAGCCCATTCCGTCGAAAGGCGCTAGCAAAACTTGGAAAGAATATCAGTGGTATAA
>JAGQMS010000026.1 GCA_020428535.1 Candidatus Saccharimonadota bacterium | reverse complement strand
CAAGCAACTCACACAGTAAGCAAGTATTTCCCTTAGATGTGCCGGATCACTTTCTTTTGCAACAGCCCAAGGTTTTGCAGTATCTATATACTGGTTCAACCCTCTCACCTGCTCCCATACTTCCTCTAAAGCCCTATCAAACCGAAATTCGGCAATTGACTGATGGTATTCTCCTTGGTCATGTTCACTTTCAGGGACATCACCAACAACCCCATCCATGTACTTCATGGCCATACTCGCGACACGTTGAACAGCGTTGCCGAGTTCATTTGCTAATTCATTATTGTATGCATCCTCAAAGCGTTGCATTGTGAAGTCGACATCATCAATAACAGGTCCATAACGGAATACAAAATATCTAAAAGCATCTACGCCGTGGCTTTGGACCAGCTCAATTGGATCAATAACATTTCCTAGTGTCTTGCTCATTTTTTGGCCACCGCTAGTTACAAAACCATGCGCATACAGCGCTTCAGGGAGCGCCAAACCCAAGCCCATTAACATCGCAGGCCATATTGCCGCATGAAAACGCAAGATATCTTTACCAATAACCTGTACATTTGCAGGCCAATATTTGGCAAATTCAGGCTTATCAGGGTAGCCAAGGACCGTAATATAGTTCATCAATGCCTCAAACCAAACATACATAGTTTGGGTTTTATCACCTGGGACAGGTATCCCCCATGATATCTTTGATGAAGGCCGAGATATAGAAATATCTTCGAGACCACCTTTCAAAACGTTTATAATTTCGTTTTTTCGAGCCTCTGGAACAACCTTGAAGTAACCTGACTCAATTGCTTCAAGAATTGGTTTGGAATATGCACTAAGCCTAAAAAAATAGTTTTCTTCCTCTAGCTGATCATAGGCCCGATTGTGTAGTGGGCATATCCCGTTGGTATCTTTAACATGAGTCTCTGTGTAATAGGTTTCGCAGCCAACACAATACCAACCTGTATAAGATTTTTTGAATATATCCTTACTTAGATTTTTCCAAATGACCTGCGCCCTAGCCTCATGATCGACATCTGTTGTTCGGATAAATCGATCGTTCGAGATTCCTAGTTTTTCAAGTCCACTTCGGAACTTGGCGCTGATATCATCCGCAAATGCTTTGGGGTCAACTCCACCCTTCTCGGCAACTTCGGCAATTTTGCCACCATGTTCATCAGTACCAGAACTAAAGAAAACATCTTCTCCTAGTTGACGATGGTAACGGGCTAGTCCGTCAGCATAGATATGCAGGATTGCGTGGCCCAAATGAGGTTTGTCATTGACGTATGGTATAGCTGTACAAATATAAAATTTCTTGTTGTTAGTCATTTATGATTCCTTAGTTTTTTCGGTCGTATTAGATAATCTGTAAATAAGATACAATGTAGCCCTTTAGGGCATGATGAATATTCTTTTCAAGGCAGAAGCGCTCATAGAGATATTGTAACAGATTACCAACTTCCCGAAGAGCCGCCGCCACCGGAAGAACCACCGCCGAATCCACCAAAGCCACCGCCACCACTTCCACCACTAAAGCCACCCCAGGTACCAAAGAATCCTCCCCTGCCACCCCGAGATATATTCTTTTGATAGTTCCTCGAAACTAGCCAGTCAAAAAATACACCAAATATAGGTGCAAAGAATGTCAGAATAATTCTCAGAGTCAGTGAGCTAATCACAAACCAACCGATGGCAGCAATCACCAAACCAATTACACCTCCGCCCCAGATACTTTTCGACCTTGCCAAGAACGAGCCCAGCCATGTCAGCACAAAGAATCCCCAAAAAATTGTGTCAAAGCTAAATGAGCTACTCTTCTTTGTAACGGGCACCGAATATTCGCCTTTAGCTGCTAATTTTAAGTCCGCGATTCCTGCTTCAAGCCCACTTGCGTAGTCGTTGGACTTAAAATATGGGATCATCTTGTCGTTGATAATGTGACTACTAGCTAGATCAGTGATCGCTCCCTCTAAGCCATAACCAACTTCTATCCTTACTTTATGCTCAGTCGGAGCTACCACAATTAGCACTCCGTTGTTTAAGCCCTTGTTGCCAACTCCCCACTCTCTAAATAGTTCGTTGGAATAATTTTCAATGGAATCTCCGCCAAGATCTTTAACAGTTGCCACAACTATTTGATTAGACGTTTCATCTGAAAAGCTTTGAAGCTCGGCTTCCATCGCAGCCTTATCGGCGGTATTGATTACCCCTGCAAAATCATTTACAAATCCAGTTGGGCTACCAGGGCTAGAATACGCTTTAGCAATTTTTGGGAAAACGATGAATAGCCCACTCAAAAAACTGGAGCAAATTACAGAGAAACAAGCTAGTAGTGTAACTACTTTTTGCTTCATATGAGGAGTTATTGTGCTGTATTGGTGTTAGTGAAATCTACAGTAGGCGCAACTTCCGCACCGGCTTCGGCCTCGAAATAAGTACGCTCTTTAAAGCCAAAGATTCCTGCAACGATATTTGTAGGGAATTTACTTCGAAGTACGTTGTAGCTTTTTGCTTCTGCAGAATAGTCTTTTCGGGCAACTGAGATTCGATTTTCCGTACCCTCAAGTTGAGCCTGAAGATCTTGGAAGTTTTTGGTTGCCGTTAATGTAGGATAAGCCTCAACGGAGACCAAAAGTCGACTCAATGCGCTAGAAAGTTCGCCCTGAGAAGCACTAAAGGCCTGCACAGTGGCAGGGTCGTCAAGATTAACAGTTGTTTGAGTAGCTTTTGCTCTAGCCTCAGTAACTTTTGTTAGTGTGTCTTGCTCAAAGTTTGCAGCCCCTTGAACTGTAGCAACTAGATTCGGTACTAAATCTGATCGTCTTTGATAGTCACTTTCGACAGCTGACCAAGCATTGTTAACACCCTCCCTAGATGTTACAAGCCTGTTGTACGAGCCCACAACCCATGCAACTAAAGCAACTAAGACTACGCCTACGACGAGCCAAGTAACTAGTTTTTTATTGAATTTGACAGGTGCTGGTCCTTCTGTAGTTGGAGCAGATGCTGATGCCATATTAGATACCCTCGCAGTTTTATTCGTACCTAATATTATAGCTTGTTTTATTCGCTAGACAAATGCCAAAGTCCGCAATGTTTGCAAAGATATACCTTTAATTTTGTACCATGCTGGTAGTACGCTACTGTCGCAGCCGCTTTTGCTTCTTTTGAAGTGCTGAAAGCTAATTTCTCTGAGCATGGTAGTGTTTCTTCGTTCATCGATTTCCCAGCTTGTAGACCACCCAAATTGCCAATAGGCCACCTATTCCACCGCCCAAAATACTCCACATACTGAGACCATCAGCACCGAAAAGTATGGGAAGATAACCGCCGATAGTCGTTCCAACTGTGCCAGCTAGATAGAAAACTTTTTTGTCCATAACTCTATCTTAGTCTATTTGAGATGTTTTTTCAGTTCTTCGAACTCATCTGTGGTGATTTCGCCACTCGCAAGCCGCTTTTTTGCTGTATCTAGCGGACTTATCTCAGAACGAGAATGCTTGTTTAAATATTTAACAAACATATTTACCAAAACAATTGCTGCCCACACAAAAACTGCCACAATAATCAGCCTAATTGCGATGGCAACAAAATAATCAACACTCCATTGTGTTGAGTTGACGTGCAATGGTGCTCGCTCTGTATTGTAAAAATATCCGTCGTGCATTGATTTTGCTCCTTTCATTTCTGACATTACTCTTCAATGCTGAAATTATCATGAATAAAAAACTCCCTGGCTTTAAGGGAGGTATGGTGGAGATACGGGGATTCAAGTCACCTCTGGCGACCCCGCAACTTCTGCTATGCAAACAAGTTTGCATGTGAAGATTGCCTTGCAAAATACCACAGGTATTTTTCACCCGGACCTTGATGCGGGGTTGCATTTCACATTTGCACCAAACTAAATCCCGGCACAAAATGCCGGGATTTAGTTTGGTGGAGATACGGGGATTCAAACCCCGGACCTCAGCGCTGCCAGCGCTGCGCTCTAATCAGCTGAGCTATATCCCCAACAAACAAATAGTATATATTAAATTAACCG
>JAGQMS010000025.1 GCA_020428535.1 Candidatus Saccharimonadota bacterium | reverse complement strand
CAATATTCCTGTCTGAGTTTTTATCAATTGCCAGCTTGTGAATCAGTTTTGGCCGACCGATGCTTTGCAGGCCATCGACATTCACAAACTCTGTAAAATACATGTCTGGCGGAGCGCACTCGGCTACAATTGACCTAAAAACGACGTCCGTGACGTCATCCATTGGGGCCAAAACAAAAAAAGGACCATTTGTCATGGTCTAGTATTATAACTCGTCTGCAGTTCGAATTGTACCGACATAGTATTTGCCGAGCCGATCCTCTTCAAGCACTCGGTCCCAATCCAGATACCCAGCACCTAAGGCTACTCTGCCCGTATCTGAGTATCTTAGGGTGACTTTATCATCAATGTTGCCCGTCATTCTACTTTCTTCCATCTGTCTTCTTATCTCTTCAATCTGCACGTTTTGGGCATCAATTTCTTCAGGACTTAGTAAAGCTCTCTCACCGCTGTATGCATTTGGTGGTCGATCAAATCTACGATGAGGAATGGGCATTTTACCTTCTTCTAGGGTTATCGTCTTCTCGCTCACTGTTGCGTATTTCTGAGACTTTATCTTGTACAAGAAGCTTGAGCTGGTCATCACTTAGGCCTAATATGTCGCTGTCTTTTACGTCGATTTGTTTAATCAATTGTTTTCTACCTAATCTATTAGGAACAAGTAGCTTCGCGGTGCGGGCAAGTCTACCTAGGGCAATAAACCTCATCTGTTCAGCACTTATAAGATCAGGATCGCCAACAATAGATTCACTAGTGTCATCTGGAGTTGGTTCTGTAGGTTCTGGGACAATCTCTCCATCATAAGTTAACACATCAAACGTTCCCGCATGATTAGTGGGAGGTAATTGTTCTTTTACTTCTGAGTCTGATTTATCTATTTCACGCAACATGCATATATTATAGCATAAGCGTGGTGTTTTGTCTATTCCCAGCGGAAAACTCGGAATGCAATAACGTATATCACGACCATCCAGATACCAATCAAACCAATTTGACTACCGATGTCTGTGAGATGTTTCCCCTCCGTCGCGATCAACCTAACACCGTCAATTATCGGTGTCAGCGGGATAAAACCAGATATGTTTTGGAGCCAGTGAGGCATCAAAAACCTTGGAAAGAACGTACCCGACAGAAACATCATAGGAAATGTAATCAGGTTTCCGAGCGGAGCCACTTGTCTTTCGTTCTTTGCCCAGCCTCCGAGCGCAAGACCGATACCGAGCATCATGATTGTTCCAAACATTAAAAATATGCCAAGTTCAAGGTAGTTCCCTACTACTTTTAGGTGGAAAATAAGGATTGCAACGATAATTTGAATGGCAAATGAAAGAATGCCAACTAAGGCCTGCGAGGCCGCTGTTGACATAAAATACTGCCAAACTTTGAGGGTTGTGGTGTGAAGTCTTCTCAAAATGCCCTGTTTTTTAAGCTCCGGGAAAACGTTCATGGGGCCAAATATGCCTATACCAAGGATCGAGAAGCCCAAGAGCCCAGAAAAGGTGTAATCGAACGCTGAGAGGCCTCTATCGTTGGTTTGCTGGCCTTCTACGCTAAAAGGAGTGGGCACCGAGACAAATTGTGCGTTTATCCCATTCATTACACCTTGTAAAACAGAAACCAGTGTAGTGCCAGCTTGAGTATTATTTTGGCTATACAGAACTTGGGCCGTTCCTGAAGGCATATTCTGCCCTTGTTGTACGTCTCCAAAACCAGCCGGAAGTATTATTGTGGCATCGATTTCTCCGCGGTTCATCTTTTCTTTGGCCATTTCTAGATCTGTTAGAGAATCATTGATCTTTAGAATCTTGTTCTCCTCAAGACCTTTTGCGAAGTCCGCAGCAAATTGTGTCTGTGATTGGTTGAGTAGCGCCACCTTAAAGCTGACATTGCTACTTTTTCCGAAAATACCACCGAATATCAGTAGAAAGACCAAGGGGAAAATTACGGTGAAAAATATAGCTAATCGGTCTCTGAAAAAGCGCCTTGAGTTAATCTTGGCAAAAACAAAGACAGTCCATAGTTTAGTTTTCATGCTCATGATCGAAGCTCCTTGCCTGTTAGGTCCAAAAATACATCCTCTAGATTAGCTTGTTCAACATGTTGTCGCTTCTTAAAGCCTCTTGAAAGAAGTTGTTTTATCAGGTTCTTGGGGGTGTCGAGCGCAATTATCTTGCCACTGTCCATAACAGCGATTCGATCACAAAGTACTTCGGCTTCGTCCATATAATGTGTGGTTATTATCACCGTCACGCCCTTAGATTGAACTTCTCTGATTAGGTCCCAAAGATTGCGTCTTGCTTGAGGATCTAGCCCGGTCGTTGGCTCATCTAAAAAGAATATCTTTGGTTTATGAGCAAGAGCTGCGGCAATAGAGAAGCGCTGTTTTTGCCCGCCCGAAAGGTTCTCAACGTATGAATTTCTTTTTTCTAGGAGCTGGACTTCATCCAACAGCTCGTCTGGGTTAACTTTCTCGCCATAGGCAGAAGCAAACATCTCTAGGATTTCGTAGAGTTTGGTTTTGTCTTGAAAACTTGGGCTCTGAGGCTGAACACCAATAATCCTACGCACTTCATACGGATTTTTTGATACATCCACTCCATCAATTGTAGCCTCGCCACCATCTATTTCTCTGATTGCTTCTAGCATTTCGAGAGTTGTGGTCTTGCCAGCACCATTAGGGCCTAAAATGCCAAAGACCTCTCCTTTTTTGACAGAGAAACTAATACCATCGACGACATTCACGCCGTCATAAACTTTTTTTAGATTTTTAACCGTCAATATACTCATATCAAAAAGTATTATATCTTAAACAAGCCTAAAAACCCGCCCTTTCAATTGAGTTCAGGCGGGTTTTAGTTAATTTTCGCTGACTAGGAAACTATTTGCTTCGCTTTACAGTCAAGAAGCCATTTCGTGGATTCTCTGTTACTACGTAACCTGCAGGTAGATCGCAACCTTCTGGGCGCTCATCCTTTGAGAAGTAGTAAATAGTCTGTTGTTTGCCACCGCGTAGAGTTACGCTTTTTGTGTTCAAATGATATGTAACACCCTTCGAGTTCGTGTGCTGATAAGCCACTGTTATGTCCTCCTTAAACCCTTGATAGTACTTCTACGATACCTCTATAGGATTTGTGTTGTCAAGAGGTTTGATGAAAATTCTACAGATCAAATACAATTTTGTCCCCAAGGAGAACTTGTTAAACTGCCTACTGTTGTATTAAACTAATGCTTATAAAAGCTTTAAGTGGGTGGGTCTTAGAATATTAGATCTGCCGTGAAAAAAGGGAGAAATAATGCAACAACCAATACCAACTCAGCAGCATCCTTCAATGGCAATGCCATCAAGCGCAAAGAAGAAGCGTCTGACTCCGATGCAGCTCACGGCAGTTATCTTGCTTTTTGGGGTAGCTATTTTAGCAGTACTGATGATTGTATATATGGTAATCGGCGGTCCAAAGAGCTTAACTGAAGCAGTCAAGAAAGACCAATACCAGGCAGTATTCCTAAACAGTCAAGATGGCCAGGTTTACTTCGGTAAACTTGCAAACTACAATAGCCAATTCTATAAGCTAACCGACATCTACTACGTCAGAGTCGAGAACAAGATCCAGCCTGAAGGTCAAAACACTAGTTCCACATCCCAACAAAACATTAGTCTTGCAAAGCTCGGCAATGAACTTCACGGGCCAGAAGATGAAATGTACATTGCAAAAGATAAGGTTCTTTTCTGGGAAAATCTTAAGGATGACGGTCAAGTCGTCAAGGCAATCACCGAGTACAAGAAGAATCCAGACTCAGCAAAAAGCTCAAGCTCGAGTAATTCATCTTCAACTAACTCGACCAGCACTACAGACACAACAACAAACAGTAGCTCTACTAATCAGTAAAAAGTAACCACTTAGCTTTAGGTAACCCCCCCCTAAACTTGGGGGGTTATTAAATTCTAAAGAACACTCTTATGACCCTTGAAATGATCTGAATAAGTAATAGCAGTACCAGAACGCCAGTAATCAGCACCAGCCACCCAGCAAGGTCGGTAGTCCAGATGGGGCTTACAAAGTCATATCTATAGAGATCTGGGATAATCTGTTTTTCAGTTACTGTTTGCGATGCATTTCTGTCGATTATGCACTGAGCCCTTTGGCTTAGTAGTGAGTTAGGCATAGCTGCCTCGCAATAAGCTATTGCTTCATTATTTATGCGGTCTCTTTCAGCTGTTACCCTATCTTCTTCCGCTTTTTTATCGCGTTCATAGGTGTTCACTAGCTGAATACCAGGATTTGAACCCAGTTTAGGAGGTGTTGCATTCATATGATTGGCAACATAGCTCTGAAGTTCACCTAGACGCTCATACACAGACTGCCCGCTTTTGTCGGCTTCAAGGACTTTATTGTAGAGATCAATCATCTGTAGATTATTCTGTCTGAGTTGATACGCAGTATAACCTGCACTAATAGAGACTAGTAAGACATTCGCTACCAGGATAGTTCTTTTTAAAATTTTTTTCTTGTTCTTCTTGCTCACGCTTTTTAGTTTACTACTTTATCTGTCTAGAGCTCTATATCTCTCACTCATAATTCCTAATGAGAATATCGATGCGGCGTAGAATGTCCCAACAAGCACTGATTTGGCGCTAAAGACACCCAGGAGAATCCACAGAGCTAGCCATAACAACAATCTTGTGGCCGAATCAGTTGCGCAGACGCTAGAAAGATATGCAATCCGGTACCCTGGTTGTGAATCGGATGCATCAAAATAACCTTTCATATACGGCATTCTATAAGAAGCAGTGATCGGTTCGTTGATAACACCAACCGCCAGTACCCCAGTGATATTTGTAACGAATGGCCGAACCAGATGCAAAAATGCATTCACGACCGTACCAAGCCTCAAAAGGTCCCTCCCCCTGCTCTTATCTATCACTCGACCTATGGCTCTAGATAGAAATATCATGCTTATAGTACTCACGGTGATAATGCCACCAAGTTTTGCAAAAACATTCGACCCGAGCAAGAAAATTGCTGCGTAAAGTGGCCAGACGATAGCTGTCACCGAATTCTCCAAGGTGAATGGTATGACCGAAATATAGTCCCTAATATGTTCTTTTATTTTTAGTTTTCTAAAAGTAACGTCCTGATTAACACGTACCGGTTCGTTGCTTATAAATAACGGAAATATCGATGCGATCAAAACCAGCATCGAAAGAGCAATCGTATAGCGTGGGTCATAAAAACTAGCTATTAATCCGCCGACAAGTGGCCCTAGGATACCGCCAATTTTATCGACAATGGTTAGATAACCCAGTTCCTCGCCACCATGTTTTGCATGCTTTACTTTCGAAAAATCTACCTGGATCGACAAGAGATACAGGCCATAAGCTTCTGAACCGATGACAGCGACGAGCATTAGTGGCCACTTAAGGTCAGGGAGTGAAATTAATAATCCAAGATAACCAACATGCAGCAATGCAGCTAATAACATACTGTGCTTGGGGCCAATCTTGCCTATTAAGAAAGCATTGGCAATGTCAAAAATGGGTCTGAGTAAAAACCAAAACACGTTGAATAGCGCTATGTCTTGGATCGAATAACCTAGTTTATAAAGATATATCGGCGCAAAGATGCCAATCAGACTAACGCCCAAAGACCGGAGTAATTGACTAACATAAAGCTCACTCAGCTCATCAAAGCCA
>JAGQMS010000024.1 GCA_020428535.1 Candidatus Saccharimonadota bacterium | reverse complement strand
AATCAAGGGTCGCGGAACAGTAGCTACTGGTCGTGTAGAACAAGGTATCGTAAAGGTTAACGAAGAAGTAGAAATCGTTGGTATCCGACCAACTACTAAGTCAGTTGTAACCGGTGTTGAAATGTTCAAGAAAAATCTTGATCAAGGTCAAGCAGGAGACAACGTAGGTATTCTTCTTCGAGGTATTGAACGAGACGACATCGAGCGCGGTCAAGTACTTTGCAAGCCAGGTACTATCACACCACACACCGAATTCGACGCTGAAGTATATATCTTGAGCAAAGAAGAGGGTGGACGACACACTCCTTTCTTTAAGGGTTATAAGCCACAGTTCTACTTCCGAACAACGGACGTAACTGGTGAAGTCGAGCTTCCAGCTGACAAAGAAATGGTCATGCCAGGTGACACAGTAACTTTCAAAGTTACCCTACTTGCTCCAATTGCTATGGAACAAGGTCTACGCTTTGCTATCCGTGAAGGTGGACGAACTGTTGGTGCTGGTGTTGTAACCAAGATCAACAAATAGTCGCTCAGGCTTTAGCCTAAGGCGCTAAAAAACTCCGGAAATTCAACTCCGGAGTTTTTTATTTTGCTTGCTTTGTTACTTTGATACTAATTCTTTTGCTTGACGAAGCCAATCATCTGCAGATTGGTGGACGTAGTGTAGATCTTGTTTATTTTTTTGTAAGTTAGCGGTGATCTGATCACACTTGTTAACGCAATCCCTAACTTTATTAATAGTATCATTTAGATAATCAATGTACTCTTGCTTAGATTCAAAATTTTTCTCGAGCCCATGTTTAGCAACTTCGTGAAGTATGTGACCAGTTTCGCTACTGCTAAAAAGTAGTAGTTTAGTGATTAGACTCCTAATTCTGGTACTTAACCCAAACATTGAATCTTTTACAGATTGTTTTTCAGAATTAAGATCTTCTATCGCACTTATCATTTCACTTTGAAATTTCTTAAGTTCTTCTATTGAGTGATCAATTTCTTGCATTTTATCCATACTAAAATTATAGCATCTTCATACTTACTTGCGATGAAAAGACGCTACATATGGTGTAATGGAATGAATAAATATTGCTATATATGCATTTCAGACTTATACTATAGGTATGACCAGTCAGGTCAAATCACATGAAATAATTGTTCGACGTATGCCAGACGTAGCATTTGGTTCACTCACGATTATCCCGCCACTTTCAAAATTTGAATTAAAAATGGTTAGTGCTGTGCATCTTCCGCCCGAAGTGGATTTAAGTCAAATTACTGATGACGAAGCACCTGAAATTACTAAATATGGTAGATATATGCAGATGCTCAGAAACGCAGATAGTATCAGGTCAGTCTTAGAGCAAGTAGGGATAACTGTTCAAATAGAAGATAAAGGTTAGTATAGATTGCGGTAAAGCAGGATAAATGTTATATTATCTTTACATATAAATTGTTGCTGACTAAAAGTCATTGACCGTGTGCGATGGTGAGAACCCCACTAATCAAGGATGTTACAGCACGAAATAATCAAGAAGGAGTTTCCACGTGAGTGAGAATACTGCAGCGCCAGCACAACGAATTCGTATTCGTTTGAAGGCATATGATCATAAAGTAATTGACCAATCTGCAAAGCAGATAATAGATACAGCACTGCGTACTGGCGCAACTGTTGCCGGGCCAATACCTCTGCCAACCAGAAAAACAGTTTACACCGTGGTAAAAAGCCCACACGTTTACAAAAAAGGTCGTGAACAGTTCGAAATGCGTGTTCACAAGCGTCTTATTGATGTCTTCAATTCAACGCCAAAGACCATTGATTCGTTAATGAATCTTTCTCTACCTGCTGGTTGCGACGCCGAAATCAAGATGTAGGATCCATCAAGTATAGTTGTAGCTTGAATATGAACTGCTAATTTTTACCTAGAACCCTCTAACAAATAGTCCTTCTATTTTACTGGCAGTTTCGTATTTGTTCATGGCATCTTCATAAGTTGTGATGCCTAAGAAGCCTCCATTTCCACTAACTTGCAAACAGTCTGGAGTGTGGTGGCCAAGCCCTATGATACTATGCCAGGCTGATGCTCTACGATCCCAGGGTGCTCTTCGCGTGTCCCCAATCTGAGTTCCAATAACACCATGCTCACCTGGACGCAAATGTCCAGGTTGTGAAAGTTGACTTGCTTGGTCCAAATTTATTTTTACCCCGTCTTGTACATAGTGGTCTGGTGCAGGAGGGCAGCCGTACGACTTAGCTATAGCAATTCCACCCATCCAATAAGCAAATCTATGGCATGTATACTGTTCTCCACGCTGCATCTTGGGCTCTGGTCCAAAATAACGATCGTAAAATGTGTACAATCTTTCTGCGTACAACTCCGGAAGTTCAATTGTATCAGCTACACTGTCATCAGGGTTATATTTGCGTAGTTCGTCTGGTGGAATCTCTGCCCAAACTAGCTCGCCATCTTTAACTATGGCCACGATTCTTCTATAGACAGGATATCGTCCTGGTATATCAATGTCGTCGTCCCAGATACTGTAATACTTCGTATCTACAGTACGAACCTTAATAGGCAACATTTCGCTCACGAACTATTAATATAATAATACACAAGAAAAAGCAATACCTCAAGTACGATATGGGGTGTACAATATGCTTATGTCTAAGAAACAAAAAACGGAAACTAAATCTACAAAAGAACTCGATAGCGTCTATTTTTTGAAACTAGTAATGTATTTCGTATTCGGTTCGATGTGGCTTTCTCTGCAAGGCTCAAATTGGCTGATCCCTCTCCCAGTAGGACTAGCCGTTGGTGTGGGCTTTGCCATGCATGAACATTTTCAAATCGACCGCAAAATTGAGCTTGCAGTGCTATTAGTGGCTAGCCTAATGTTCTATTTCCTGAGCCCCGGGCTAGTGATCAAACTCTAAGGTGTTGACAGTTAGCGTCTCTATCTGTTATTATAAGCTGATCATAAAAGGTCTTTGCTCTTGGTGAGCTGAGAAGGTCCCCCAAAACAGGGGTAGAAACCGCTCGGGCACCAAGCATTTTTGTGTCAAAAGGCAGGCAAAGACTGTAAGCGAAAAGGTAACTATGAAAGCTCTCATAACGAGAAAAGTCGGCATGACTACCATCGTTTCAGACGAAGGTGATCTTTTGCCTGTGACTTTGCTTTCCGCTAGTCCTAACGTAGTCACTCAAGTAAAGACTGTCGATACCGACGGTTACCAAGCTATTCAGCTTGGTTTTGAAACTGCAAATAAGCTCGGCAAGGCCCAAGCAGGACATTTTGCGAAAAGTAAGGCCACTCCAAAAGTAGTAAAAGAAATCCGCACCGACGAAGAAACCGAATTAGAACTCGGCAACCAAGTCTCAGCGGATGTTTTTGTTGTAGGGGACATGGTAGATGTCACTGGCACAAGCAAGGGTAAAGGTTTTGCTGGCGGTATTAAGCGCCACAATTTTGCTCGAGGTCGCAAAACTCACGGTGGCCGAAGCTACCGTCGCCCCGGTTCAATCGGTTCAATGTACCCACAAAAGATTTTCAAGGGTAAGCGTATGGCTGGTCACATGGGTAACGAGCAGGTAACAGTCAAGAACCTAAAGGTTGCACTTGTTGATACTGAGCTAAATGTTATCGGTGTTGTAGGTGCAGTACCAGGCCCACGCAAGAGCGTTGTAGTAGTGAAAGGAGCTAAGTAATGGCAAATGTAGCTACTTTTACAAAAACTGGCTCAAAAGCCAGTGTTGCTGTCAAACTTCCAAAAGAAGTGTTTGAATTAGAAGTTAAAAATCACGAGTTAATCAAAGCTGCATATGTTGCATATCTTGCAAACGGTAGACAAAATCTAGCGAAAACCAAGACTCGTGGTGATGTATCTGGTGGTGGTAAGAAACCATGGAGACAAAAAGGTACTGGGCGTGCACGTTTCGGTTCAACTCGAGTGCCAATATGGCGAAAAGGTGGTGTCGCACATGGACCAACTGGCGGAGAAAACTACTCCCACAATCTTTCAACTGGCGATAAACGCCTAGCTCTACGCCAGGCTTTGAGCTTGAAGGCAAATGCCGGCGCAGTAATTATTCTAGAAGAAATTGAAGTGAAGTCTGCAAAAACTAAGGATTTTGTCGCACTACTAGAAAAAGTTGGCGCAAAGCGAAACACATTAGTAATTACTGCTAATGTTGACGAATCAACTAAAAAAGCTAGTGCTAACTGTGCTTATGCAAAACTAGTGCGTGCAAGAAGCACCAATGTCTTTGATGTTATGAATGCCGACTTAGTTGTGGCAACTAAAGATGCAATTGCAGAAATAGCAGCATGGTTGGGAGGAAAATCATGATAAAAACTCTAATCCCACGAATTAGTGAAAAGGCATATAAGCTGAGTCAAGAACGAAACACATTTGTTTTTGATATCCCACTAAATATGAATCGCACAGAGGTTGTAAAAGCATTGAAGGAGCAGTTCGAAGTAGATGCTGAAAGCGTTAAGATCGCAATCGCAAAAGGAAAATCAGTTCGTTTTATCCGAAAAGGCGGGAAAACAAACACCGGCGTACGTGCTGATGTTAAAAAAGCTTATGTACGACTTGTTAAGGGACAGAGCTTACCAATTTTCGCAGCAATTGATGAAGCTGCTCTTGAAGAGACAGAGAAGACAGATGCCCACAAAGCTCCAGAGTCTGATGTAAAACATGGTTTATTCGGCAGAAGGAAAGAAAAGGCCGCTAAAACTACAGGTGCGACAACTCAGGTAACTCGAACGCAAGCAAAGGTAGGAGAAAAATAATATGGCCATCAAGACTATCAGACCAATGACTCCGGGCCAGAGGGGCATGACCACTCAAGATTTTAGTAGCATCACTACTAAGAAGCCCTTAAAGTCACTCATTGTTATTAACAAAGGCGCTAAGGGTCGCAACAACCAGGGTCGAATAACTACTCGGCACAAAGGTGGCGGAGTTCGAAAATTCTACCGTCTAGTCAATTTCAACATGGCTAAAGGTGTTACTGCGACAGTTGAACATATTGAATACGATCCAAATCGTTCAGCAAGAATTGCAAGAGTCAAGGAAGACAACGGTAATTATCACTATGTCTTAGCTCCAAAAAACTTGCGTATTGGCGCAGTGATTGAATGCAATGATGAAGCAAGTATCGAAGTTGGAAACAGACTACCCCTAAAGAACATCCCAACTGGCTCTAGTATCTACGCTATTGAACTTACCATGGGTAAGGGTGCGCAAGCTGTACGTAGCGCAGGTCTCGGTGCGCAATTAGTTGCTAAGGACGGTGATTATGCGCAAGTAAAGATGCCCAGCGGTGAAATTCGCAAAGTTCACGTTGAATGCATGGCTAATATTGGTGTAATTGGCAATGATCAGCACCAGAACATTAAGATCGGTAAAGCTGGTAGAAATCGTAAGAAGGGCATTCGACCAACAGTACGTGGTGTAGTTATGAACGCTGTAGATCACCCACACGGTGGTGGTGATGGTGGTAGACACAAGATGGCTAGACCTCCTGTTACACCTTGGGGTCAATTGACACTTGGTTACAAGACGAGACGACGTAAATCAACTAATAAATTTATTGTAAGAAGCCGACATCAGGCTAAGAGGAAATAAGGATATGAGTAGATCGCTTAAAAAAGGACCATTTGTCGATCCAAAATTAGCCAAAAAGTTGGCAGCTCTTGGATCTGAAGACCGCACAATAGTAAAAACTTGGGCACGCGCTT
>JAGQMS010000023.1:1602-8054 GCA_020428535.1 Candidatus Saccharimonadota bacterium | reverse complement strand
TAATATCCTAAAATTTAATTTTTTTAGTACGTTGATTAACTCATAAATGGAGTCATAGTGGTAAATTTCTGTCGTTATTTCAGCGCCAAGGGCAGACTTTGCAATGTCTTTTGTTAATTTTTCGACAATATGTGGCAGTCGGGTATCGTCAATAATTCTAGGATATGGAGTAATCCCGCCAATGTAAACTTTTTTGACCCCAAAGCCATCACAAGTTCTTATAATGGAGCCTACATTGTGGCTACTTCGTATGTCGTGCAAGATCACCGCATCAATCATAGTCATTATTATAGTGTCTAAAAGAAGTTTTTGTTTTATAATTTAAGATAAGAATAACCGTTATCAGGAATATATATACTTCAATGGTGGATGAAGCTAGAAGAATAGACGAACAAAATACAGCTCGACGTGCACAGATATTGAATATGCAATATCTTGATACTACGACTGTAACGAATAAACAGCTTTTTAAAGAAGTCTTAACCTTACCTGAACTGTATGAATTAAAACTAATCCCAATACGTGTATCGGAACAACCAAAACAAATACTTTTTGGAACTACAACAAATACTTCGCAGGTCACCATGAATTCTATTCGGCAGAGATTTGCCGATTATCAAACCAGCTTTGTGCTCATCTCCGATTCTGCTTATCGCGAATATATGAAGCTCTATGATCCACCCAAGGAAGTTGTCTATCAAGATATATCTATTACTGGGCAAGACGAAAAGTCAAGAATCGAAAGTATAAGTGCAACACTAAACGAAGTTCGCTCAGATGACATGCTGGCTTTCATTGTCCAGCAAGCCTTCAAATTGAAAGCGAGTGATATCCATCTTGAGTCACGAAGAGGTGGCGCGATGATTCGATTTAGGGTTGATGGTGTATTGCACCCCATTGCCACCTTGAATAGCGATAAATATCGTCAATTAGCTGGTGCACTTGCTAGTGCTGCCAACATCTCAACGGGAGTTTCTGATGCTCAGACAGGGCAAATAAATAAATCTTACAATCTAGCGGATGGATCAAGTATTACCGTTAATTTGCGAGTTGAAGCTGTCATGGCTATTCATGGGATGGATGCAGTTATGAGGCTTTTCAACTTCAAGCCAGACATGCTGAAACTGGATAAGCTTGGTCTTGAAGTATACGAGCAAGAGATATTCAGAGAGATCGTTAAGCACCCTTCAGGGCTGGTCTTAGTTGTTGGGCCGACTGGTTCAGGAAAGAGTACTACACTATATACCCTCATTAATGAACTAAATCATCCTGAGCGGAAAATAATTACACTTGAAGATCCAGTTGAATATCAGATTGAAGGAATTACTCAAATCCCAATTGATACTCGTGCCGGTGCCTCCTTTGCCGAGGGACTGCGTTCCGTTCTTAGACTAGACCCGGATGTAGTTATGGTGGGTGAGATCCGCGATAACGACACAGCTAAGACTGCATTGCAGGCATCTTTGACGGGGCATTTGGTCTTAAGTACATACCACGCTTCAAGCGCTGCTGCGGCAATGACAAGAATGCTCGATGCCATGGGCGAAAACCCGCTATTTATTTCAGCTATTAGACTCATTCAAGCACAAAGATTATGTCGCCGATTAGACGATCAGACTAAACTCGAATATCGCCCAGATGAAGCCCTAAAAGCGCAACTTGCAAAAGTATTTGCAACAATGCCCGCTGGCATCAAAACGCCAGACGTCAACGAGGTTGTTCTTTATCGACCAGGTTCAACACCTGAAAGACCATTTGGCTACGACGGGCAAATAGCATTGCGAGAATTTATGCTCATGGACGAAGGTCTAACGGCACTTCTAAAAAAGCCGAAAAACGAGATTACAGCTCACGATATCGAAAACAAAGCTGTTGGCGATGGTAAAATGCTGACTATGTTGCAAGATGGTATTCTGAAAGCCCTTGAGGGCAAAACTTCGCTCGAAGAAGTCTACCGAGTTGTCGGCTAGTTGACAAATAGTCGCTGTTGTTGGAAGATAACTTAATGAATATAGTTTATCTTGGTGGTTTTGGTGCTGGGCGTAGTTCTGTAGAACTTACAGCTGAGCAGCTTGCGCGCTCGGTTGGTGCACTTGATTATGATGCATACACTTTTAATGATCGCAGGCGAAGATTGGCTAGAATTGTCGTCTCAATCAATAATGCAGATTTTATAGGCACTCACTCCGCCGGGGCAATTGTCGCAGCGCAGGCAGAAGAAGCGAGCACGCATAGGAGTTTGAGAAGAAGGTTCGCTTTGGTAAATGCCCCAGTACCAACTAGCCCCACTAGACTGATTATTGCTAGCCCAGCAATTACCGCCCATATGGTTGGAGACGCAATTAGGCACCCTAGAACAATGCTGCCGACAGTTCTTTTTGGCGCCAGCTATACAGCTGAAATGCTCGCACATCCTTTCTCGAATTTACGAGCGGTTTTAGGCGAGGAAGGAGAAATACCAAAATTTAACTCGAATGAGGCAGCAGAATATCTTAATAGGCGTTCGAGTGGGGTTTTAGTTGTTGACACGGAAGAGGACGAATACTTTGAAAGACCTCGTACGGATGTTGAGCATCTTGGCCATGTGGGGGTAAAACATCTGATGCTTCCCGGTCATCACAACCGTTTTCCGGTTGATGTTGAAGCAATGTCTCTTGAAGCTGATCTGGCAAATTTTGCTCAGGCTCCTACTTTATAACTTTTGAGACTGCTTCACACACGCGGGGATCTAGTGGTGAAGGAATAATCATGTCGGCGCTAGGGTTTTCTACCAAAGTTGCGATTGCCATGGCTGCGCCTATCTTGTGATCGTCAGTTATTTGCTTGACGTTATTGTCTAATGCACCGCGGAATATCCCCGGGAATGCAAGAACGTTATTTACTTGATTAGGGAAGTCGGAACGCCCTGTGGCAATAACAGCAGCACCTGCAGCTTTCGCTTCATCAGGCAATATCTCTGGTTCTGGGTTGGCAAGCGCAAAAATCACCGCCTTGTCTGACATTGTTCGCACATCATCGGCTGTAATCATACCGGCTCTTGATACCCCGATAACAACATCTGCGCCCATCAGAGCGTCTTTAAGAGTATATTGATAGCCTGGTGCGAGCATATGAAGACTGGATAAAAACTTTTTCTCCTCTGTTAAGTCTGGTCGATCTGGCATAATTACGCCCTTTGAATCAACTGCAATAATCTCTGGGTG
The DNA here is from genome assembly GCA_020428535.1 of Candidatus Saccharimonadota bacterium. GTDB lineage: Bacteria > Patescibacteriota > Saccharimonadia > Saccharimonadales > JAGQMS01 > JAGQMS01. The sequence continues at coordinate 4,851 of JAGQMS010000023.1, read as the reverse complement.
AGCAAAAAGCGTTAAAAGTTTTGCAATCGCCGTTCCGGCCGCACCTGCACCAATCAGAACGATTCTACAAGCCTGAAGAGTTTTATTAACTACCTTCATCGCATTAATCAAACCAGCCAAAACTACTACGGCTGTACCGTGTTGATCATCGTGCATTACGGGTATTGATAGTTCATTCTTTAGCCTGTCCTCAACTTCAAAGCAAGTTGGCGCACCGATATCTTCTAGGTTAATACCTCCAAAGCTCTTGTGGATTGCCTTGATGGCTGAGACTATTTCATCTGCTGAATGAACGTCGAGAATTATCGGAACAGCATCAATACCCGCAAATTGTTTGAACAGCATTGCCTTGCCTTCCATAACCGGCATCGCGCCCTCAGGGCCGATGTTGCCTAGCCCAAGAACTGATGAACCATCTGAAATGACAGCAACTAAGTTGTTGGTCCAGGTATAGTCACGAAGTTGAGAGTGATCTTCAGCAATGACTCGTGAAACTTCTCCAACACCAGGAGTGTAGTAGATGCTCAAGGCTTCTTTTGTATCAGGAGCGGCTTTCAGGGAAATATTTAATTTGCCTCTGAGCCGTGCATGTTCATTAAGCGCCTGCTGGTATATATCCATACTCTTAATTATATAGAGCATATGCTTTAGGCGCTAGGTGTAAAAACAGATTGCAAAATAAGAAGTTTTTCTGTATAATCTACCGAAGTCTAAATAATAAGTTTTGAAGCGAGTAAAAGAAGTCCATGGAAAGTCTAATTCAAAAAGTTCAAGCTAAGTACAAAAAAAGCCAAGTTGTAGATGTGCAATCTGGCGATACAGTTAAGGTCTACCAAGAAATTGTTGAAGGTAGCAAAAAGCGAGTACAGATGTTCGAAGGTATGGTTATCCGCGTAACCCGAAAAGGTAGCCTAACTAATTCGATCACTGTTCGCAAAGTTGCTAGCGGTGTTGGTGTTGAGAAGTCTTTCATGCTACACGCCCCAAGTGTCGTCAAGGTTGAGGTCACCAAGCGAACAAAGGTTCGCCGAAACTACCTAACTTACATGCGCGCTCGAAGTGGTAAAAGCACTCGTCTGAGCGGTGTTTCATTTGACCGCGATGCTGTCAACTCTGTTGTTGATGAAAAGGCAGAAGCTGAACTTGCTGAAGCAAAAGCTCAACAAGAAGCTGAACACGCTGCTAAAGCTGCCGAAGAAGCAGCCGCTAAAGAAGCAGAAGAAGCTAAAATTGCTGCAGCACTTGCAAACCGCGAAGACGCATAAAAGAAAAACTGCTTTTTTCAAAACCATCCATTCCAAGGATGGTTTTTTGTACAATATAAAAATGGATACGACATCTATTGGTCGTAAGGCAGAAGAGACAGTTGCAAAACACCTTGAGAAAGAGGGCTATAAATTAGTCGTCAAAAACTGGCGGAATCGGTTTTGTGAGATAGATTTAGTTATGACCAAGGGGGATGAAGTTTATTTTATTGAGGTGAAATATAGATCTAGTGATAGGCAGGGTAGTGGTTTTGAATACATAACTCCCAAAAAACTCAAACAGATGAGATTCGCCGCGGAATATTGGATCAGCGTGAATGACTGGGATGGTGATGCTATTCTTCTTGCCTCTGAAGTTGATAACCGTGGTTCTGTTCAGGTGCTTGAGCTGGGTTAGACGCAGCATCCATAACTACTCTTGCGCCTCTTCTTGATAAACGACATATGTCATCTGGGCAACCAAATGCAAAATTACCGTTTCCAAGGCTGTCGACAAACCCAGGACAACGGCCTATAGCCATAGGACAAAATTCTCGTATGGCGTTTCTTATCTCGGGTGAACTTAATCTTCGAGGCCGGACCATTACAGGAGTATCAAATGTTGTCATAATTAAACATATTATATCCAGTTAGGACTAATATGTAAAGTCATTGAGCCAATCAAGAACTTTTTGTTCGTCGCGATTTTTCCATTCTGTTTGCCAGATAATTCTTTCCTTTCCTTGCTCAAAAGCTCTTTTTGAGCCAAAAATATCTACTGAATTAAAGAATTCTGTATATTCCATCAGATGAGATTCACCCGTAAAACCATTAGCTGCATATTTGATGATATTGTCTAAGGCTTTTTCCCTTGCAAAATTCTTTGAAATCCAATCCCAGTTTTCTCTTAGCCAATCCCAGGGTAGTTTTTTATTGAACCTATTTCGCAAGCTGTAGGCGATCCAGTAGGTTGATTCCTGCAACTTAACGGTATCGGAAATTATTAAATTTAGCGCCCTTATTGCTAGCTCTGGATCTCTCGCGCTACAAAGAGCCGCTGAAATTACGGCCTGCTCACCTGGTACAGTGGTGGTTTTGTACCAATTGAGCAATTTTTCAAAAGTTTGGAGATCATTATTTTCTCGTATCGCAGTTTGATATACAAAACTACGAATATCTGAACGAATATCCTCCGGTGATTTAGCATTTATAAACATATTTATTCCAAATTCAACTACATCCTTCAATCCGGAGTAGCTCGCTGCGGCTAATATTGATGGGCGCAAAAGCTCATCATCAAGGCTGTCATTATTACGTTGTTCAAAGCCAAGTCTTTCTAAATTTGGAGCTATGAATTTTGCCGTAAAAGGTTTGAGAGCTTCGAAGGTATCGCCCATGACGAGTCTGATTTCGGCAAGCTCTGTTAGTGCTGATGAGATTAGAACTTCTTCTTGACGATCTTTCAGGTGTGATATTAGCTCCAAAACCTCCGTTGTGCTAGTTAGCCCAGGTTTTGCTGCTTCTGCTGTATCTGAAAGTAGCCCAAGAGCATCAACAGCTGAATATGAGTTGATATCATCTAAGATTTTAATTCTAATTTTGCCGTCATATATCACCCTAAAAAAGCCAGATTGACCAATGTTAATCTTGTTTTTAAGGGTGATTTTCTTTGAATTTGTATCTAAGACGGTACCATCGCCTTCGATCGTCATCAGTGGTATAGTCCAGATAGTTTGGTCTTGGCTTTCACCACTGAGCAAGAATCTTGATTGGGAGATTCGGCCGTCTTCAACCTTCACCACTGGAAAACCGGGCTTCTCGGTCCAAACTTTCATGAATTTACCAACATCAATACCTGATGCATCACTCCAGGCTTGCCAAAGGTCATGAGTCTCAGCATTGCCGTAGGCATGTCTTTTGAGGTATGCGCGTAACCCGTTTCGGAATGCATTTTTACCGATCAGATTGTAGACAAGGTTGATTACCGAACACCCCTTATCGTAGC
>JAGQMS010000023.1:0-1502 GCA_020428535.1 Candidatus Saccharimonadota bacterium | reverse complement strand
GCGTAACCCGTTTCGGAATGCATTTTTACCGATCAGATTGTAGACAAGGTTGATTACCGAACACCCCTTATCGTAGCAAATATTGTCAAATGCTGAACGAATTTCGTCTGGGCTGTTTATCTCTACGACTATCGGGTGAGTGTTTTCTAAAGCATCAGCTCTAAGACCAAGTGCTAGGTCACCGGTGGCAAAATGATCCCAAATTTTCCATTCTGGGTAGAGTTCATCACGAACTAAATATGGTATCCAGGATGCAAAACCTTCATTTAGCCATAAATCGTTCCACCAACGCATGGTGACCAGATTACCGAACCACTGGTGAGAAAGTTCATGTATGACCACATCCGCAATATATTGTTTATCTGCCAGGTTAGAGTTTTCTGGGTCAAATAGCAGGGCGGCCTCTCTGAAAGTGACGCACCCCCAATTTTCCATTGCACCAGCGGCAAAATCTGGAAGAGCAACTTGGTCAAACTTAGTCAGCGGGTAAGGGATTGCGAAATAGTCTTCTAAGAAGTCCATAGCCTTGACTAAAACTTCATTGGCATAAGAAAGTTTGCCTTTATGAACGGGTGTGGAGTAAGTCCGAACTTTGACCCCGGATTTTGAAGAAGATTCCTCAAAAATTAATTCACCAGACACCCAAGCCAGAAGGTAGGTACTCATAAGTGGTGTAGGTTCAAATTGCACAGATTTCAGGCCTGTCTTCTGATCTTTAATTTCAGATAAAATCGGCGTATTTGATACAACTGTATCATTAATGTTTGTTTTTAATTGTAGGCTAAAAACTGCCTTGGCTTCTGGTTCGTCGACGCAAGGGAAGACTTCTCTTGCATGGTGACTTTCAAACTGAGTGGCAAGCAAACGCTTTTCTTGGCCTTCGTGTTCAAAAAAACATGGGTACAGGCCATGCATCGGTATCGTGATTGTGCCATCAAATTTTAGTTTGACTTTGATATCTTTTGATCGAAGGCCAGATAGTTTTATCTCTACTTCCTGCTTTTTTTCATTAAGTTTGAACTGGGTGGCTACGTCGCCGATAGAGACTTCGGATATATTTAAGTCACTAGAGTGCAGAAAGAGCCTCCCTTCTTTAAGGGCGAGTGCAGTTAATACACCTTCAATTTCTACCTCTCCGCTAAAAGTTAACACATTAGAATCTTGCGATATCGACAAGTTGTATTTTGACGGCTTGAACCAATCTATTAATCTTTTTACTTTTTTAGACATGAATATAGCCTATAGCTTTTTTACGAATCAGGTCAAGGCGTTTCAGGTTGTGTAATACGTCTAGGGTGTTGTATAATGTGCTTAGACATCCGGACCAAACAAGGCCCGGGTTTTTTAATGAGAAGTGATGAAAGGAAATAAAATGGAAGGTTTAGATTTAAAACAACTTGTCAGCGCAATCGGAGTAATTGCTGAAGAAAAAAATCTACCTATTGAAACAGTGCAAGATGTAATCCAGCAAGCCTTAGCTGCTGCATGGCGCCGAGATCATG
>JAGQMS010000022.1 GCA_020428535.1 Candidatus Saccharimonadota bacterium | reverse complement strand
ACTACGAATGTCATTTCCTCTTCGAAGTTCATGGACAAGCTTACTATAGTGCTCCTCTATGATGCCAATTAACCCAGAGTCATCTTCGTCAAATGGGTCGTAATAATGCCATGGTTCATCTTGGCTCGGGCTTTTTCTTTTGATAGCATCCGGGCCATTTTTACCCTCAAATGCTCTAATCTGTTTGATGGAGGGGAAATTTTTTGCCAAATCACTCACTGCGCTCAAATGTTTGTGCGCTACTTTATCCATTTTTTGGTGTGAACCTATAATTTGAACTGAAAACATAATATTAGTTAGTGCGTAGGACTTTGGACTTAATTTTTGTTTTGTACCCAACTATTCACTAGGTTCTACGTCCTATGTCCTAATTGAGTTGGCTAATTGAACGAAAATGCTTAACTCTAGTGGCTAACTGTGGATATTTTACTATATTTTCACCTTTTTGAACAAATTCCTCAGCAGCTTCCTTGGCGCTCGCAATTAATTTCTCATCCGTTAATTGCGCAATTCGTAGATCCAACGCACCACTTTGGCGTACGCCATATATTGCACCAGGGCCTCTTAGCTCAAGATCAATTTCGCTCAACTTAAAACCATCTGTGATATAGGTCAAGACCCTAAGACGTTTAGATATAGCCTGATCGTCGGTTGGGATAAGAAAACAGAAACCAATGTGTTCACCTCTGCCTACGCGACCGCGTAGTTGATGAATTTGTGCCAGCCCAAATCTGTCTGCATTCTCAACAACCATAACTGTTGCATTAGGTACGTCCACACCAACTTCGATAACAGTTGTTGATATTAGAAGGTCGATTTCGCCGTTTTTAAAGCTAAGCATAACTTGATCTTTTTGATCGGCTTTCATACTTCCATGAAGTAAACCTACTCTACGATGGCTAAAATTATTTTTAGAGAGCTTTTCAAACAGAACTTCAGCTGATGTCAGACCCAGCTCGGAATTTTCTTCAATTAACGGGCAAACTATGAAGGCCTGCCTTCCATTAGAAATCATGCTGTCGATTGTTTTATAGAGTTGCGCTCTGGCTGTAGGAAGAATAATCTCAGTATTTATTGGCATTCTACCCTTTGGCATAGATTTCAGTTGAGTAATATCAAGTTCACCGTACAATGTCAGTGCTAGGGAACGTGGGATGGGAGTTGCCGTCATACACAAAACATGCGGGTAAAGCCCAGATTTTGTTCGTAACTTTGATCGCTGCTCAACACCAAAACGATGTTGCTCATCGATTATTACCAAACCAACATTTTCTGTAATTACTTTATCTTGAATCAACGCATTTGTGCCTATTGCAAGTCGGCATTCACCACTAGCAATACGATTATGCATTTCTTTCTTTTGGTTCGGCTTTAGGCTCCCTACAAGAAGGCCAATTTGCGATGCCCACTTACTATGAGACAAAAGTTTGGAGATACTTTCTGCGTGTTGCCGAGCTAATATTTCAGTCGGTGCCATAAAAAGTACCTGAAAACCCGAATTCATAGCCATAATTGCTGACATAGCTGCAACAACCGTTTTACCCGAGCCAACATCACCCTCCACCAGACGATTCATGGGTTTTTGCGCTGACATATCCTTGTAAATCTGCCAAACTGTTCGTTTTTGATCAGGAGTTAATTGAAAAGCTAAATTCCCTACAAACTCTTTAGCAATATTTTCGTCAAACCTAATAGTCGGCGACTCTTCCTTGATTAGCTCTTTGCGGGCCAAAACTCCCGCTAGCTGCATTTGGAAAATTTCTTCGAAACCTAAGCGAAACCTTGCGCTTTCTAAATCTTTGTTTGAAGCTGGCAGATGAAGAATCTTTATAGCTTGTGAACGTTGCATTAACTTTTTGTCTTTGATGAGCCATTGGGGCAATGTTTCCTTTTCAAGATCAAAATACGGTTCGATATTTTTTGCAATTTTGCGCAGAAGAACTGACTTTAGTTTTTTTGATTCTCTGTAAATAGGTAGAATCTTGCCTGAGCTTATCTCATCAGATTCCGACAACTCAATTCTAGGGTTAGTGATGTTCAAACGCCTAGCTTTCAGGCCAAAGTCACCACTCAGAAGATACTCACTATTTAGTTTTATCGATGACGCTCTGTAGGGTTGGTTAAACCATATTACAGGGATCGTCCCTGTCTCATCACTAAAGAGAGCCTCCGTAATATGGAGGCCTTTTCTAGATGGCCTAGAACGAAGACTACTAAACTTTCCTTTTATAGTTACCAGCCCAGGACGTAGTTGTGAGATCTTACTTACTCTTGAAAAATCGTCATATCTTCTTGGCCAGTAATCGATAAAGTCGCCAACGGTACTCAGACACACACTATTTAATACTTGTGCGTTTACTGGGCCCACACCTTTGATCATTTGTAATGGATCCGACAGCTTCATTAACTTGATTATAAAGGAGTACTTCGAAATCCTTTAAGTTACCAACGATACTTTTGCACTAATAAACATTAATTTAAATTTGGGGCATTATCTAGGTATTTGCCTAATAAAAGGAATCTAAGATCTCTCAATGTCTCAAAAGGGCTCTTGCTGTGGGGATACATAAAATCGATTCCCACTGAATCTTCAGCTATAGTTTTTGAAAATACTCCTTTAAAGTTCAGTCTTAAGCTTCGTGGATATGTAATTACATCTCCGTAAGGTTCAATCAAATGTGAACCCCTAAAAGTAGGCAAAGTCAAAACTGACAATACCCCTCTGGCGGGCACAAAAGGAAGCCTGCCCTCAATCATTTCGCCATGCCCATGAAAATTCCTATTCCCCATATCTAACCAACTAGCCTTTCGTAGCTGAGAAGATACTCGGTCTGAAACAATTGCCCTCAGAGAATACCCATCCGGGAGACAAGTTCCTGCAGCTTCTGCGTAGTGTTGGGCAATTAATACCCCTGGTTCCTCCATCAGTCCACTAGAGAAGGCCTTAGTAACCATAACGTCTGATTCAATTGGGCTCATTGATAGGCCGTCGCCATGTATAACTTCAATTTGATCTTCTAGACCGAATAACTCGATTAGCTTTCTAGCGCACTCAGCAGAACGTGCGTTCGCCTCAATAGCGCTAATCTTCTCAATACCCGGATTTAGCTGAACGCCAATTAAAGCTAAAAGTGCACCTGGTCCCGTACCCACGTCCACTACTCGACGTGCGCCGTCAAGCGCAACTTTCATTGCGTCGACGTAACCATCAATACGATTCCCATTTCTGATTAAATTTAATGCCGAAATAGATGGATATTCATCTTCAGGATACGAATCAACCTGTGGAGGGGTTTGCCCAAGAACAATAGACGCGACTTCCCTTAAATACCTTGCCGAACCTCGTTTTTGATTTATGACGTTCCAAACAATTCCCGAAGATAATTCTCTTCGCTCGGCTTGTCCACTACGTTTCAGTTTTTTTAGAAGATAATTCGCCTTAGAATGTATCATAATAAAATTATTCTATAACATTTTGATTAATTTGTCACTTTTATGAATTGCTCTTTAGTGTTTAATGTATTTCTGAAGATATGAAATGATATAATAAGCTCAATCAAAATTGCGAGGAAAACAAGCGAGAATTTATGAAAAAAAAGCCTAATAGTAATCTAAAGAAGACTCTAACGTATACGATTCAAAAAACAAAAATTTTAGATAGGTTTAAGAAAAAGACTAAGCGCCGTTCAAAACCCCAAAGACGACAAGATTTAAAGTTGCACCAACACCTACTTCAAAGGTTTAAAACTAAAAAAGAATTAAGGCTTCGTAAAAAAGCCGAATATCTCGCTACACTGCCAAAAGGTCGGTGGAATAGATTCTTATACCGCGCGCATCCAAAGAGAGTAATCCGATACGTCTTCAGCCGTGATGGCTTGATAATGGGCTTAAGGGTCGTCGGCATAGCAGCTCTGCTATCTGTAGTAACAATGTTTGTTGTTTTCGCATACTACCGCAAAGATTTGCCAAAAAATATCACCGATCTAAAATCTTGCTCCCAAGGTCAAAAAACATCATATTATGACCGTACAGGCGAAATACTCCTCTGGAGAGGAGAGGGTGATGTCGACTGTCAGCCAGTCGCGCTTGACCAAATGTCAGACTACATTAAAGAAGCAGTGATTTCGGCAGAAGACCAGAATTTTTATCACCACCCCGGGTTTGACGTTAAGGGTACTTTACGAGCCGCAATAAGCAACGTTAAGGGAAGTAGTGGCCAACAGGGTGGCTCCACTTTGACTCAGCAGTATGTTAAACAGGCTGTTCTCAGTGACAGTGAGAAGCGCCTTTCAAGAAAAATCAGAGAATTGATACTTTCAATAGAGCTCGAGCGAACATATAACAAAGATCAAATATTACAGGCCTATCTTAATGAAGTTCCTCTTGGGAGCGTTTATAACGGCGTTGAAGCCGCAAGTCAAGGATATTTCAACAAACCCGCGAAAGACCTTACTCTTGATGAAGCAGCACTATTTGCCGCAGCAATCCAGGCGCCAAGTTCATATTGGAACGATGAACAATCTCTTGTCGAAAGGCGGAATAATTATGTTCTACCCAGTATGGTAAAGCTTGGCTACATTACTCAAGAACAAGCTGATGCCGCTATCAAAGTTGATACGCTAGCAAAAGTGAACAGAACAAGAAATCAATATAAAGATATCAAAGCACCTCACTTTGTCATTGAAACACAAGCTCGCCTCGAACAAGAACTAGGATCTTCTAACATTCGAAAACAAGGCTACAAAGTCATCACTACCCTTGATATGACAAAGCAACAAATTGCCGAAGAAGCTGTTGCAAATGGGATGGCGAAACTTGAAAGGTATCGCTTTGATAACGCTGCCCTTGTTAGTGAAGATGTTGCCTCAGGGCAGATACTGGCTTATGTAGGCAGTAGAGACTTCAATTACCCCGAATACGGCCAAAAGAATGTAGCAGGTAGCCCTAGATCACCTGGTTCTTCGGTAAAACCATACGATTATGCTTCATTAATGAAATCTAGCGAGAACTGGGGTGCTGGATCAATCATGTATGACTGGGTTACACAACTTCCCGGTTGGCCAGCAAGTGCTCCACCACGAGACTACGACAAATCCAATCCCGGCCCTGGCCCTTCGACAATTCGATATCTTCTTGGTGGATCTAGGAATATCACAGCTATCAAGGCAATGTATATCGCTGGCATCCCTCAAACTCAAGATCTTGCCAAGCAAATGGGCGTACGAAGTGGCTACGTAGGCTGCAAAGATTTCACCGTACTTTCTGAAGACTGCCAAGATATTTTGTCTACAGCTATCGGCGATGGCGGCGAAATCCGCCTTGACGAACATGTTAATGGTTATGCGACTTTCTCAAGAGGCGGTAAATACGTGCCTCAAGTGTATGTTCTTAAAGTGCTTGATTCCAAAGGCAAAGTTATCCGCGACAACACCAAAGAGCCAGTTGGCGAACAAGTACTCGACCCACAAATTGCATATATCATAACTAATATATTGTCTGACCCTAGCGCGAGCTTCTTCAGAAATACTCGCTACAACGCTAGACAGGTTTTACTAGATTACGACGATGTAGGGATCCCTACTGCTATCAAAACAGGAACAACAAACGCAGCAGAAAATGGTTGGATGATGGGCTTCACGCCGACAATTGCAACTGGTGTATGGGTCGGCAATCACGCAAATACCTCTACAACAAGCGGTTATATGGAGACTTTAACTGGCCCTATCTGGGGAGAATATATGCGTAGAGTCTACGAAGGCCAACCAGCCCCAGCAACCTGGGTCAAGCCCGAAGGTATCAAGACCGTCACGCACAATAGCGACTTCTTTAATATCGTCAAAGCCGCTTGCCATGGACCAGTTTGTGGTTACGGAGCTACTGACATTTACCCAAGCTGGTACACTCCAAAAAGTTCAAAAGAAAGTCAGCAAAAAGTTGTCATAGATACTGTATCTGGCAAGAGAGCGACAGAATGTACACCAGAAGCTGCACGAAAAGAAATTGTAGGTAGCGGGCTGATCATCCCTGAAGTTGATAGCACTGACCCTTATTACAAGCAGTTCCTAGCGCCACTAATCGCTAACCTTAAAACAGCTGGCGGCGAAGCGATCCCTGCCGAAGATCAAATAGACGACGTTCACAATTGTGGTGATACAAAACCATCTGTGACTCTATCTGCTATCACTAACTGCACAAGTGTGTGTACGGTCACTGCCTATACTAATAAAGGGACCCATGATCTTGCTAACCTGTATTTCAAACTCGACGGCACTACTATGGCGGGAGGTTCATTCACCCTTAGCCCCAATCAAACATCGCAGAGCTTTACAATTACACCTGACTTTAGTGGTACCCATGTACTCACGGCACAAATTACCGACACGGCCCTCTACGACACTACTAGTGACCCCAAAAACGTTGATTTTACAGCTGTCCCCTTCCAACAAGATGACATAGTTGACGCGGGTATTAAGCTCAAGTTCACCTGGGATGACATTGGCGCATCATCGTACACAATCAGCTACTCTGGTTCAAGTTCTGGGAGCTTCAATGTCTCATGTTCAATGTCCGGAAGCAAATGTACAGCAGAAAAAACTAAAGCTAGCATCGGCTTGAGCGGAAGTTACACTTTCACCGTGCATTCATCAGGACCTAGTAGAGATACAAACTCAAAGTCAATATCGTATTAGGAATTCAATTCGCTTCTAAGGTCGCTTACGAACCCGTCGTCTTGATTTGTTTTCCTAACCTGTTTAGCTTTTGGGATTTGCTTTCTTTCAACTAGCTTTGCAAAAATCATTTTACCAGCTTGCGTGTTCAGCATTCGATCGACTTCAGCAACTACAGTTTGGCCTATCAATCTTTGGGCTTGGTCAACAACCACCATGGTGCCGTCATCCATATATCCGACACCCTGGCCACGATTTGAGCCTTTCTGCATGATTTTGATGTTCAATACCTCTCCTGGTAATGCACTAGGTCTTAAATTCTGCGTTAGGGCATTAATGTTTAAAACCTTAACGCCTTCGAGTTCTGCTACTTTTATTAAGTTAAAATCAATCGTAAATAGAAATGCGTCTTTTCTTTTTGCTAGCTTTAGTAGCTGATCATCAGTCTTAGCTACTGTATTGAAAAGTGAACGATCAATTTCGACATTAACTCCAACAAGCTCTTGTAGCTTTTTCGCAACATCAAGCCCATACCTCGCTCGCTCTCTTTTTTGGGCATCATTCCCGTCTGCCAATAATTGTAGCTCCCTAATTACAAATTGAGGTAGGAGTATTTTCTCAGGCAAGAAACCACTACTAGCAAGCTCAAGTATCCTCCCATCGATAAGAGCGCAACTATCAACAACAACAGATTTTTTTGAGCCACCTAAAAGACCAAAAATACTTCTCTTGGGAGTCATTAAAAAGATAACGAAAAGTAATATAACTGAAATAAACTGAAGGATAATTTGTAGATCTAGCATTTGATCTCCTTTATTGTAAGAATGTGTTTAGGGCTTCTCGAACATCGCTTACCGGATGCAGAAAAGTTAATTTGTTTGATTTGTATTTAGGCCCGACAGCTAGCTCGAAGCCTAATTTCTTGCCTTCTGCGACTCGTTTTTCTGCCTGAGGCACGTGCCTAATTTCGCCGGACAATCCTACTTCGCCATAAACTACAGCGTCTTTTGATAATTTCAAACCTTTGGCTGCTGAACCTATCGCCATACATACAGCGAGGTCTGCCGCCGGATCGTTGATTTTGAGTCCGCCAACGATATTAATAAAAATGTCTTTGTCCGACAGATTAAGTTTAGTTCTTTTTTCTAAAACTGCAACTAATAAATTTAATCGATTAATGTCAAAACCTGAAGCGGTGCGTTTTGGGTAGCCGTAACTTGACGTGTTAACTAATGCCTGCACTTCCACTAATAGTGGTCTATTACCCTCGAGTGTCGCCAAAACAACTGACCCGTCGCTGACTTGCCTTTCGGCGAGTAAAGCCGCCGAAGGATTCTCCACCGGCTTCAAACCACCTTCTTGCATATCGAAGATACTCGCCTCGTTGGTTGAACCGAATCTGTTTTTGACAGCCCTTAATACTTTAAAGCCACCATACCTATCGCCTTCTAGTTGCAACACTACGTCTACCAAATGCTCCAGTACTTTAGGCCCAGCGATAGAACCTTCTTTGGTGACATGCCCGACTATCAATAACGCCGTATTGGTGGCCTTAGCAGCCTGAGTAATCAATTGAGTACTATTTGTTATTTGGCTAACAGAGCCGGCGGCTGAACTTATCTCACTACAAGCTAAAGTCTGGATAGAGTCGACAACAACTAAATCAACAGATTCGCTGGCCACGGTTGACGCAACATCATTTGCGCTTGTGGAAGTTGCCAACATTAAACTTGCTCCACCTGAGCCTAGGCGAGAAGCTCTCATTGCAACTTGTTCTGCGGACTCTTCCCCGCTGATATACATGACTTTATGATTCTTGGCGATATTGGCAGCAACCTGCATCAAAAGAGTACTTTTGCCGATTCCTGGTTGTCCAGCTAGCAAAATTACGCTTCCTGGCACAATTCCTCCACCCAAAACATCATCCATATCGCCTATATTGGCTTTGATTCGTTCAAGTGGCTTTGATTTTGCAACTTCGTCAATACTTCTAAGCTGTAGCTTTGTACCGCTCTGTTTGGCGGTAGCAGTAGTAACGGCTAGTTTTTCCAGAATAGTGTTCCACTCGCCGCAATTGGTGCACTTCCCTGCCCAAGAGCTATACATCGCTCCACAAGCCGAGCAAACATAACTTACCTTCGCCTTTTTCACCATACTTAGATTATAACCTTATAATGAGCTAGCATGTGAATCAAGTGCCTGAACTAAGCTATTTTGATCTACTGTAAGTGCATTTCTTTTCTCAACAATCTGGTTGTATTGCTCAATTAGACTTTTGTACGTTGCAAGATCCGAATTATAAGAACTTACAGCTGAGTTATACCCAGGAACCATGCTGTTATATGCTTCGTAATTTTTTGCCCTATAAAGAGCATCAAGCTGGGCTTTTTCAGATGTTAAATCTGATGCTCGGCTCTTCAGATCTGTCTCCATAGAAAATATTTTACTTTTCAATTCTGAAAGCTGTACATCATAGGCGGCGACTTTGTTCTTGTAATCCACGAATACTTGCTCATAACCTTCGGAATACCCTACAACCGCAAGTCGGTCGGTGAAGTATTTTTGGTAATACTTTTCAAGTTCAGGGCTAAGATTTCGAACTTCAGTACCCAATATTGAATGTAGCTCATTCGGAACGACGCTGGGGTCGCGAGAACGATATGATTCTATGACTGATTTTATTCGCTCGTCTTGCAAATTTGCAAAGACAGCGGACGTCATTGCATCAACAGATTTTCTCTCTGAGTCGCTGAGCCTATCATAGCCGGCATGAAGCATTTCATGAGCGGCAGTAACCTCGTGAACACCATTTAACCTGGGGTCAGTTACATCGTAGACATATATACCAACTCCGTTATAGCACCCCAACACGATTGACGCTTCTGCGATTGTACAATGCTGATTAAAGGACGTGCTTGTTTCTATTTGAGGGTCATACACATAAAACAAATGTTTACCATAATCGGTCATCGTTGTTGACGATGCTATATTTGCAACTTCTGCGGATGGTACATAACCTCTAAGTATCCACCAATCTCTTATGTCTTGGGCGTGAAAGACAGCATACCAGGCTGAGATTAGCAAAATTGCACTAAAAGTAATCCCGAATACGCGTCTAAATACCCTCATCGTGCTTACCATTATAGCAATGTAGGCGCTTGACGCTAGGCTCTGGGTTCTGGCCAAGACATATAACTTAGAACACAGACGGCAAGATACTAGATATTTTACCGAATTGCTAATATAATTACCGCAACTTTCGGGAAGATCATTTCTGAGAGACACATCGGGAGGTGAAATTCCTCCCCCGCACCAAGGAGTCAACATGCTTTATCTGGATAGCAGTGTAGAGCTTGATCTCACCGGACTTGATGTTCCGGTACATACACCCTACCACATGGGTTGGAGCAGTAGAACCGAAAGAGGTTGTGGAAGCCTCGAGACACAGAACGGCAGCTGGGCACCATGGCAAATGTTGGCAACTGGAGTATCAGACAGTGATGTTGCAGTTGTGATAGCAGGGGCATGGTATCGCACCCACACGAACCCTTCCGACAGGGTGCAGTATGTGGATGCCGATGGAAGCATACACCCGATTCCGCGGGATCCGAACTAGCGGGGGCTTCGGCCCCCGCGCCGCGGCTCCTTGGTGCATTAACTTAGCAAATAGAACTTACGACATAGAACATAGGGCGCAAGCAGGGCCCGGTGCGACTAAATCAATAAAATTGCGAGCCCCAGGCGAGCACAATATATAGGGGTATGGGGATTTAAAGAAGATCACTCCGATCTAATTGTTAGTCAAAATCACAATTGTTAAAGGCCAGGTGTTTGAGCCATTTTTATTCATTATGAAAGTTGAACAGAAAAATGGTGAGTTCTGGCCTGCTTTGTGGGCTTTGACAACATATTAGATAGTGAGTAGATCTTCCCTATCCCCATGTTTTGGTACTTTGCCAGGCAAAGTACGAGGAATAGATTGTTTCAAAGAAGCTCCGTAACTACTCTTTAACAACCTTGAAAACTAGTTTATCTTTCTTTAGATCGACTTCAATGACATCGCCAGATTTATACGCACCTTTCAAAACCCCATCGGCAAGCTCGTCTTCAATATTGTCTTGGATGCATCTTCTCAACGGCCGTACACCATTCTTGCTGTCAAAGCCCTTATCCAAAAGCCATGTTTTAGCTTTTTGAGAAATTACTAATCCTAGTCTCTGCTTCTGAAGTCGTGTCTGTAATTCGCTTATTTGGACATCCACAATGTTATTAAGCGTTTCTTTAGATAGAGGCCTAAAGACTACAATTTTATCGATTCTATTGATCAGTTCCGGCCTCATAAGTTTTTTCA
>JAGQMS010000021.1 GCA_020428535.1 Candidatus Saccharimonadota bacterium | reverse complement strand
ACATGAGGCTATACTAAAAACTAGCTTTTTTGAAAGCATAAGTATATTATACTTCAATTTTAAGATGTTTTTACCAGCGTTTTAGTTTCAGGTATTTCTCCATGGCAAGCATGCTAGACGTGATACCGACTAAGATTCCAGCCAAAATTGAGGCAGCTAGTAAAGTCGCCATGGTTGAAAACTGCGAATAGTGGTTGTAGGTAGCGCTAAATTCTGGCTGCGCAGCGAGCTTACTACCAAACGACACAACTCCTGCATAAACAATGGCATATGCTGCTGAACCTGAAATTATGCCATACAAACTTACTTCTATCAGAAATGGCCCTCGAATATAGTTGGGGGTCGCGCCAATTAATTTCATAGTTCTTATTTCTTCACTTCGTGTAAAAATCGCCATCCTGATTGTGTTGAAAATTATTAGCACTGACACAGCACCAAAAACCGCCGCTGCAATGATCGATGCCCTTATTACAAACCTCTGAGCTGATACTGCTCTGTCAATGGTGCTTTTAACATTAGTTTTTCCAAGCGAAACATCCTCCACCACACTGCCATACGTAGGGTCTTTAGCTAGATCTCCAACTTCGTTAATTTTTTCAATATTACTAACACTTACTTCATATGATGCCGGCAATGTATCGTTACCAACAAGCGCCAAACCTTCAAGCAAGGTGTCGTCACTTTGAAAACTATTTGTAAAATTCTGCTTGGCTTGCTCTACGGAGATATATTCAACTGAACTTACATATTTATTAGAAACGAGTGCCGATTTTAGTTGCGCCTGAACATCCGAAGGAGCATCTGCCTTAAGATAGACAGACACCTTCAAGTTCTTCGATAGTTCGCTAATCGCATTTCTTGCAGTAGTGTTCAGAACAACAGCTGAAAGACCAATCGCAATTGTCACTGTCATCACTGCTGTTGCAGCGATGCTCAGCCAGGCATTACGAACAAAGTTCTTGCAGCCTACCAAGAAGAGTCGTCTGAATGTTATGAGCTTTCTATACATCACATCTCCCTATAGCCTGCCGAAGCTTTATCGCTGACAATTTGGCCATCTTTGATCGTCACGACTCTACGTTTTAATTTATTAACGATTTCTTGATTATGAGTAGTCAGGATCACTGTGGTGCCATATTTATTGATCTTTTGCAGAACCCTGATCACATCCCAGGCATGCTTAGGGTCAAGATTGCCTGTTGGCTCGTCAGCCATGAGGATTTTGGGCTGCCGAACAATTGCTCTGGCTATAGCTACTCGCTGGCGCTCTCCACCCGAAAGTTCCCAGGGCATCGCTCCACCACGACCTTCAAGCCCAACGATCTCAAGAACTTTTGGCACTGTGTGTTTAATCTCTTTATTGGATTGACCGACGATTTCTAGTGCAAATGCAACATTTTCAAAAACTGTTTTATTGGGTAGTAATTTAAAATCCTGAAAAACAACGCCAATTTTTCTTCGGAGCAAAGGAACTTCTTTATCCCTCAAAGATTCGTAGTCGATACCACCAACGATAATCTTTCCGCTATCGGGCTTCTCTTCACGGGTCAAAAGTTTCAGCAGAGTTGACTTCCCCGCCCCTGATGGACCAACAATTATAACGAACTCTTTAGGCTCAACATGCAGTGAAATATTCTGCAATGCGACCCCTCGGCGCTTATAGCTTTTTGTTACCCTATCCAACAAAATCATTATGCTTTAGTATAGCAAGTTACCTGCTAGTTCTGCTATAAAAATATTATCGCTTACTACTGGTTTTTCTTTTCGATACCGGTGGTTTTATATCGTCAAACCGTCGGATTTTTAGTTGGTAGGTGTCGATTATATATTTCTTTAGCTCATTTTTTCGAATCAGAACTGTTTCATCGCAGGTATACATCAGCCCTCTGTTAGGTTGAGTTTGGAAGCCCAGGTAGATTACTCGGACTTTTCGACGCTTTAACTCCTTCACTACCGGTTGCATATCTGAATCGGAACTACATAGAACTGCGGTTTTAATTTTCTTATCCGCTGCTAAACTTATTGCATCAACTGCCAGACGGACGTCAACACCTTTCTCTTTGAACAGCAATTCGCCCTTTTCTAGCGGGTACATCCTTACGTTTCCGCTAACGATGAACCGTACTCCCTGACTTGATAAATTGGACTTCAATGTTCGTTGGAGCTGAACTAACTCTTCAGATTTCTCTTTTGTTTCTGGGTAGACATGCAATTTTGCTACATAATAATGGATGGCCGATAATCTCTCGTCTGGCAGTGCAGATTTTAAGAGCTGTTTGAGGCGAATTTGACCATATTTTTTGTCATCCCACTTCAAGCCAGATTCTGCAAAAACTTGCCGAATTTTCTTTTGAAAATTTTCCCCATCTACAAAAACGATAGTACTCACTGTTAATAGAATATATAACTTGTCAAAAAGATGCTAGGTTAGCCGATTGTCAAAAATTGAAAACCTCACCGGGTCATAAGACTTGGGTGAGGCGTTTATACGTAAATATTATCAAAACATTTGTTTTTAGTCAATTACTGACCGAGCTTCATATTTAAATAGGCTTCGATAAATCCATCGAGATCCCCCCCAAGAACTGCATCAATATTGGAAGTTTCGTAGTTAGTTCTAAGGTCTTTGACCATTTTATATGGATGAAGTACATAGCTACGGATTTGATTCCCCCAAGCAGCCTGCTCGTTCGGTCCTTTGAGTTCTGATATTTTGTCTTTATGTTGCTCATGTTTCAATTGGGCCAATTTGGATCGAAGTATTTGCATGGCTTTCTCTTTATTTTGCAACTGAGATCTTTCATTTTGGATCGCAACCACCAACCCAGTAGGAATATGGGTTATGCGTACAGCTGAGTCTGTAGTATTCACGGACTGTCCGCCTTTGCCGCCTGATCTGTAAACATCAATCTTCAGATCTTGATCATCTATTTCAACTTGGTCAGGCTCATCTATTAGCGGAACCACTTCGACTTTTGCGAAACTAGTTTGCCTTAGATTGTCTGCGTTGAATGGGCTCAATCTGACAAGTCTGTGTACGCCATGTTCACTCTTTAATTTTCCGTATGTTAATACTCCAGATACCTCGAAACTTGAACTTTTGATGCCTGCTTCGTCCCCAGGTGACCTATCAATAATGCTAACCTTTAGGCCAGTATTTTCAATCCACCTTAAATACATTCTTTCTAGCATCTCTGCCCAGTCCATGGCATCAACTCCACCTGCGCCTGCTGAGATTGTGACCAATGCATCAAAGTCATCGTATGCACCCGAAAACTTCAATTGTTCCTTGAGTCTTTGGTAAGCGGCATCGATCTTGTCCACCGAGTCTTGAAGTTCGTCTGACATACTCTCATCACCTAAATCAATAAGCTCGTTTAATTCTTTCACGCTGGAGATTATTTCTACCCAACTCCCAATTTTACTATCCAGCTTTGCGATTTTCTTGGAGATATCTTGAGCTTTTTGAGGATCGTCCCAAAAATCAGGATTTTCAGATTTAGATCTTAACTCCTGTAGCTCATCTTGGATTTTCGGACCATTTAAAACATCAAAAGATTCATTTATTTCTTTTTCGAGTCTGTTAATCTTAACTTTAAGTTCGTCCATTACAAACAGTATACCTTTTTATAATTTAGTTAGAAGTTTAAGAAATCAATTAGGCCAAAGCGCGGAGACTTGCATATGAGCTTTGGTGCGAGCTTCTTTTGATATAGTGCCCAAGAATCCTACGCCCCATATCTTGTCTTGAAGCATTTTCCTGGCAATTGCAATTACATCATTCTTTGTGATCTTCTCTACTCGGTTCGGAAAATGTGTGAAATAGTCATTGATCAAATCTTCTCTGAAATATCGCCCACTGTAGCCATTTACAATTGCACCAACAGTTTGAGCACTACGCTGGTGGCTACCAATCATGTACATTTTGGCAGACTCTAGATCTTTCTGTGAGAGTACACCGTTCTTTACCCTATTTATTTCAGAGATGATTAATTTTAGTAGCTGATTAAGCTGTTTTTCTGAAACTTGTGAACCAAACCACCACGCCGCATAGTCTTCTTCTCTATCTATGCCGCTATTCAAATAGTAAACTAAGCCTTTTTCGCGAGCTGTACCAAAAATTCTTGATCCCCAGGTATCTGTTAATATTGCCCCTAGCGTGCCCATCGCGAGCGCTTCATCTCTTGAGATCTTTTCAGCTAGGTAACTAATTATATAAAAATACGCATTTGGCACTGTGCTGTTCTCAATGAATATCGGCTCATCTGGCATCTTCAGAGTTGTTTTTGGAATCTCAAACCGCATTCCTGCCTTATTTTTTGGCAAGCTCATATCGTTGAGTAATTTCGAAATCTTACGAATTCTCCCCTTCATTCTGCCGGCGATGATAAAACGCATGTTTTGGGAAAAATGTGTTTCTTGGTAGTGCTGGCGGATATCTTCAACTGTAACATTTGGCATTAATTTTAGCCGTTCCTGGAACGTCTCAATATCTACTCCAAACCTCTTTTCCATTTCGAGCGATAAATGCCAATCGTGGTTATTGCCTCGATAAAGCATCTCTTCGCGGACGTTTCCATACTCTGCCTTAAACTCTTCATCCAAGAAAAGAGGTTGCGAAATACCCAGGCATAGCAACTCAAGTACCCTCTCCCACTCAAAATCAGCGCACTCCATGGTGTATGTCATATCAACTGGCGCAGTTGAAGCATTTGTATAGGCTCCATTTTTTTGGATTTCAGCTGTAAATTTTTTTGAACTTGGAAATTTCTTGTTAGCACCAAGACTCATATGTTCCATAATGTGAGCTGTCTCAAGTTTTTTTGGGTCCTTGACGTATTGATCTCCGGCCCGAAAACTTATTTGCGCACAAACAACTGAAGCATCTGGCACATCAATTAACAGACCTCGCGCTCCCGATTTTAGAACCACTTCTTTTACACTGTGCTTTAACATTTAACGTCGTTTCTTCCCTTTTGCCCGACGTTTACGCTCGTTTTTTCTAGCTTTTTTGAGAGAAGTCTTTGATTTAGCTTTGTTGGCAGATTTTTTAGTCTTAAAGTCCTCTTCGTGCACAACTTCGCCCTCAATTATTCTATCGGCATTATCTACAGCAGTTCGAGCGGCCCGAGTAAGTTCAGTTTCAATTGGTGCTAAGAGATCGTCCGGATCAACTGGTCGTGCGTGGAATAGTGCACGAAGTGTTTCATGGCAAAGTTCTCGTTGCATAGTTTCGAAAAGAAGTTGCGCTTGGCGGCGATATTCAACCAGTGGATCACGCTGACCAACACTGTACCAGTGAATTCCTTCCCGTAAGTGGTCCATATTTTCTAGATGTCTCATCCATAGATCATCAAGTACTTGGAAATATATATCCCTTTCAACTTCTTTTAATAGCTCAGGTGTGAAAGCTAGTTCCTTACTTTCATATAGTTCTTTTGCCTCAGTGATTAGAACTTTCTCAAATCTCTCAGCTTCTGCGTCAAAAAGTCTGTCAAGGGTAGGCTCATCGAATGGGAAAACGTCAGTAATCAATTTTTCATAATTTGGGTCTGTGCCAGGTAGGGCTGCCAGGAAACCTGCTTCTTCTTCTATAAACTCCTGTATCTTGGCAGATACGTCCTTATCTTCAAGAAGATTTCTGCGCATTGTATATACAGCGCGTCGGTGACGGTTCATTACATCATCGTATTGAACAACATTTTTTCGTGAGTCGTAATTAAAGCCTTCAACCTTTTTCTGAGCTCCTTCAAGGCTACGGCTAATCATTCGGTTTTCTAGCGGGGTATCTTCGTCGACATTTAACCGATCCATGACCTTTGCAATTCGATCACCTGCAAATACACGCATCAAATCATCTTCGCAAGAAACATAGAATTGTGTGGTACCGGGGTCACCCTGTCTTCCTGAACGACCACGGAACTGATTATCGATTCTACGCGATTCGTTACGCTCACTTCCGATGACATACAGACCACCCAATTTCTTAGTTTCATCCGTGAGCATAATGTCAGTACCTCGACCGGCGATATTGGTGGCAATAGTTACAGCACCTTTCTCTCCGGCGCCCATGACGATCTTTGCTTCACGCTCGTTGTTTTTAGCGTTAAGCATTTGATGAGGAATGCCCTCTTTTTTGAATAGGTGGCTGAGTATTTCGTTCTTTTCGATACTGGAAGTACCTACCAGTACTGGCTGCCCACGTTCGTATAATTCCTTGACCTTATTAGTAACGGCGCGGAACTTAGCATTTTCGGTTCGGTAAATCTTGTCAGCGAGATCATTTCGGATCACCTTTTTATTTGTTGGGATCTCTATTACATCAAGCTTATAAATTTGGTGAAATTCTTCCTTCTCAGTAGCAGCCGTACCTGTCATACCGGCAAGTTTTTCATATAGCCTAAAATAATTTTGAAAAGAAATTGTAGCTAGAGTCATGGACTCTTCCTGAACCTCTACGCCTTCTTTCGCCTCTATCGCTTGGTGAAGCCCCTCGTTATACCTTCTGCCTTTCAACAAACGACCGGTGAATTCATCAACAATAATTATTTCGCCATCATTGGCAACGACATAGTCTTTATCTCTAGTAAATAGTGTTTGTGCTCGGAGTGCTTGATCAAGGTGGTAAATTAGCCTTATATTATCTGAACCATAAAGATTATCAATCCCCAGTAGCTTTTCTACTTTTTCGACACCGGCGTCCGTTAGGTGCACGGCCTTACGTTTTTCATCTTTTTCATAATGTTCCGGCTTGAGCTGTTTAGCAATTCTTGCAAATTGCTCGTATGAAGCAGCGCTGGCTGTTGAAGGCGCAGAAATAATCAGAGGAGTTCGAGCTTCGTCTATTAGGATAGAGTCAACTTCGTCAACGATCGCATAGTGCAATTCTCTTTGCCTAAGTTGGGACTTTTCTCTGACCATGTTGTCCCTCAGATAATCAAAGCCAAATTCATTATTTGTACCATATGTTATGTCGGCTCTATAGGCTTCTTGTCTGGTACAAGGCTTAAGGTGCCTAAATCGTGGATCATCATGTTCTTCATTTGAAAAATCTGGGTCATAAATGAAGGAGGCGTCTGGTATGATCACACCCGTGCTCAATCCGAGAGCATGATAGAGTTCTCCCATCCACCCGGCGTGTAGCTGTGCTAGATAGTCATTTACCGTCACGACATGTGCACCTTTGCCTGTAAGCGCATTTAGATAAACAGGTAGCGTGGCGACTAGAGTCTTACCTTCACCTGTCTTCATCTCTGCCACCTTACCTTCATGGAGCACCATCCCACCAATAAGCTGAACGTCGAAGTGTCTTTGCTTAAGCACCCTCTGCGCCATCTCTCGGACTAATGCAAATGCCTCGGGTAAAATGCCATCTAGAGATTTTGATTCTGCTAATTTTTTCAGTTCAGCACTTTTTTCTTTGAGCTGCTTCAGACTCATGTCTTTGAATTGTGGTTCAAGCTTGTTTATCTCAGATACTTTCTTTTGGTATCTACGAATTTGCCCCTTTTGATTTTCGCCAAGCGCGCGTTTTAAGAAGACCCCTACTCTATTGCCTTCGCCCTTTAGCGTAAGTGCTCTATCTCCCATATCTGGAGATTGATTATTTTTTGACCGCCTAAATCCAATTCTATTCATAAGACCAGTATTATCCTCCGTGGCTGGTTATCTGCAATCCACCAATTACAGCACATTTTTCTTAAATATATTGTACCCTATAAAACCTGCTTCTTACCAGTGCGAATTCCTCTTAAGAAATTTCGAATTTTAGCCACTTTTGGTCTTTTGTGTGCATCTTTGTATTTTCTAAGTTGAGTTTTAATTTTTTCTTCAACTATATCGACTGCAGC
The DNA here is from genome assembly GCA_020428535.1 of Candidatus Saccharimonadota bacterium. GTDB lineage: Bacteria > Patescibacteriota > Saccharimonadia > Saccharimonadales > JAGQMS01 > JAGQMS01. Next base: position 3,693 of record JAGQMS010000021.1, on the reverse strand, counting down.
AAACATATTCATTGTCGATTCTTTAGCAGTTAATCTTTCCCCTGGGAGGCTTAAGATAACCTCACACACACATTCTTTTTTTGTCTTCACAGTTACTTCTTTGACCTTCACGGATGCATGTGCAGATTTTTTTGAATGCTTCGATAGATACTTATCAAGCCCACCTATTTTCTTGGTGATATATTTTTCTAGATCTTTATTATTGATCTTATGGATTCCATCTATTTCTAGTTTCATATGGACTTTCTGCCTCCCATGTATTTTTGAATTACTTCCGGTATGGCAAGTTTACCATCTGGAAGTTGAAAATGCTCAATTATTGCCACTAAAGTTCTAGCCATTGACACTGCCGTTCCATTCAAAGAATGAGCCATTACAATCGTCCCGTCGCTCTTCCTAACGCGGATATTGAGGTTTCTAGTTTGAAAGTCCGTGCAATTGCTACAGCTAGTTAGTTCACGATATTTCTGATCGGCTCGCGACCAGTATTCGATGTCATATTTTTTAGCCGCTGGAGCACCTAAGTCTCCTGCTGCAATATTTATTATGTGATATGGGATACCTATTGCTTGCCATATTTCCTCCTCAACAGCCAAGATTTCTTCATGAAACTTCATGCTATCTTCCGGTAGTGTATATGCATACATCTCAAGTTTGTTGAACTGATGAACCCTAAAAAGTCCCCTCGTGTGTTTGCCATATGTGCCAGCTTCTTTTCTATAACAGGGGCTATAGCCTACATACTTTAATGGAAGATCTTTTTCTTCTAAAATTTCGTCCGCGTGATATCCAGTTAAAGGTATCTCAGCCGTTGCGATCAGGGATAAATCTTCATTCTCAACGAAATATTCATCACTCTGTTCGGTTGAACGTGGGGCAAAACCAGTGCCAGTGGCAACTCTAGAATTAACCATATGTGGTACTGTCATGTACGTAAAGCCTTTATTTATTACTAGATCAAGAGCAAATTGAACAACCGCATTCTCTAGTAGAGCTAGATCCCCTTTTAGATAGTAGAACTTGTTACCTGCTACTTTTGTACCTCTTTCGAAATCTACCCAACCACGCTTAACTGCGTAATCTAAATGGTCCTCACTCAACCCAGCTTTCTCGCCAACGACTTTGATTTCCTGGGATGCTTCTTCTCCGCCCAGAGGCACATCATCAAAAGCTGGATTTGGGATACTACGGAGAGCAGTTTGCCAGTCCACTTCAAGATTAGCTAGAATCTCTTCTTTCTTGGCAAGTTCAAGTTTTATTTGCTTACCTTCGTTAATATCAGACTCATTAGGCTTACCGCCCTTCATTCTGTCTGCAATTTCATTTCGTTTTGAACGGAGTTCTTCAACTTGCTTTAAAATTTCCAAACGTTCGCGGTCTAAACTTAGTACGCTTTGAACATCTAGCTTGATTCCTTTTTCATTTGTTTTTTTCTGGAATAGTTCAGGATTTTCTCTCAGTAACTGTATATCAATCATGCTTTAAGTATACGCCAAATATTCATGTTTGTTACCTATTATTTATTCTTTTGCTGTATTGCTTTTATGGTCATTTCTGTTCGAAGCTTTGCATAATTGCAGTGTTCGCATATACCACCCAACATAGTCCTACCGACTTCAGGTATGTCACCTTCTAAAACTTCTTTCATTTTTATCAAGGTAGATTCAACCCAGTCAGAGCTACCTTCATAAGGGAAAGTTCTGACGTCAAATTTAAGTTCGTTTCCAAATTTTGCTTGATTGACATCAGCATTGGCATATACGAAGTAACCTGTATTTGATACTTCAAAACCGTTCGACCTTAAAAGCCATTGATAAATTTCCATTTGCCTACGATAGGCATCATGCCAACCACCGGGTGGGTCTAAGTCACTGATAACTTTATTCTTGGCTGTTGCCTTATAGTCTACAACTATAAGTTCGCCGTTCGGGCCTACCCAAACATCATCTACCGCACCAAACACTAGGATATTCGTAGGTTCATGCAATGCCTGGACCCCTGTAAAATTATGACGCCACTTGTCTAGATCTTTATGCCGAAAAGGTACTGCGTTAATTTTTGCATCGACCATGTAAGGATGAGGTTTTTGCATTTTTCGATATTCATCAAATTCTTTTTTTAACAAACTATCGATTGCACTATTTATCGTAAATGGCGGTGTGCTAGGTTGCTTGATGCCCATTCTTTTTTCTAACCAAAAACATCTTTTACAAGAAATAAACATCTCGATTTTTGATCTAGAGATCTTATATGCCGCAGTTTGTCCGGGTACATAATTTGATTCGTATTTTTGCCAAGTCATACAAATAAGGTTAGTTTGTTTACCGACTCTGGTAAATGGTCAAATTCACATCAGCTCTCGTACAGCAGCAATGCAGGCAGTTTCTGCACGAAGAGTAAATTCTCCTAATCCGATACTCGGGATATCATTTTCTTTGAATTTGATTTGCTCAGACTCAGACCACCCTCCCTCAGGTCCAATTAAAACCAAGATCTTTTCTAGGTCAATTGTTTCTGGAGGTTCGCTTCCCTTATCGGCAACAAATATTGGTAAATTTTGTTTAAATTCACCAATTACCTCGCCCAAATCTTGTGGCTCATCAATCAACGGTATATCATGCCGGCCACACTGCTCGACCGCTTCTACCGCGATCTTTTTAGCTCTATCAAGGTCGAAGCCAATTTTTTCTGTGCGATCAGAAATAAGCGGCAGAAAATGCGATACGCCCAGCTCTGTACACTTTTGAATTATCCATTCATTCTTATCTTTTTTTAGCAGACTAAAACCCAGGATTATTTTCTTCTTAGGATAAATTGGTACGATGTCAGTTACATGAATTAACCCTACGGAAAAAGGTTCAATCTTATCGATCTGATATAGTTTTTCAGTGCCATTTCCATCGAATAATATTAATTTCTCGCCAATTCTCATTCTCAAAACATTTAGAATTTGTTTTGTCAGATCACGATCATTCAGCCATACGTGCTTGTTGAGCTCTAGTGGCCCAGATTTATCCTTAACATTTCCGATATAGAATCTATGTGTGGTCATTTGTACATATCATACAGTAGTCTAGACAAAACTTTTGGTGGGCGTCTATCAAGTCTTCGATAAGTGTTTTCTAGGCTCCTCCAAGATTTGTATATTTCTTTTATGAATTTAGAATTACTTATTCTGGGGAAAGTGCCTTGCTCTTGTTTGATGTCTAGATACGTCTGTAGTTGCTTTTGATCAAGCAATGATATTACAGCTCCGGTCATAGATTTTGGTAATTTTTTTGGTTGCCAAATATAAAATGTGTACCCAGGTACTGGGTTCGTAGGCTTAATTCTATTTTGATAAAAAATTTTATTGACGCTTGATTTCTCAAGTATGTTCCTATATTTTGCCGTTAAATCCTCATATTTATCTGGGACAATAACTGCAAATACCGACTTATCTTCACAAACTCGCATGAGATCTATGACGCTTTCATATTCTTTAACCTTCAATCCTAGGCGCTCTATTATTCGCTTGAACCTTCTACCGTAGCGCACCTCTACAGCTACCGCCATACCTGGTTGCCTGTTAGGTAGAAATTTTAATGACGCAAAGATTGCTGACTCTACATTTAGCATTAGAAGACTACTTGTGCCAAAGCGATCCCTTAGAGCTTTATAAAAACCCGTACGCGGCGCAAGATAGGAATAAGT
>JAGQMS010000020.1 GCA_020428535.1 Candidatus Saccharimonadota bacterium | reverse complement strand
TCGAAGTGCAAAGTTCATTTCAGGGTCGGTGCCACCACGTGCCGCCACCGCAATTTGATTTCCAAGTCGCGTAAAAAGTACACCGCGCTTTGCATCGTTAGCGCCTTTTTGTCTTTTGATTGTTTCCCATTTTGAATGACCTGACATAATACTGTTATTGTAACAGATCTCGAATAGCTTGTCGGTTTTTAGTACCATGCCACATTGCCGTTAATACTAAACTAATACACACGTAAATTATCAGCATATGTACCAGCTCAATTTTAAATTCAACTGACGCTTTTGGTACGCTCGCCAGAAGATGCGTGACACTTAATATTCCATCCAATATTAAATTTGCTGGGTATGCAAGAATTGCTAGCTGATAAGGCAAAATACTTGCTATAGCTGACAGAGCCATCGCTAGAGGTATAAACGGCACAATTATCATATTAGCTGGCAATGCAATGAATGAGAGGGTCCCAAAAATATACAAACTATAAGGTACCACCATTAGTAGCACCGCCCCGGTTTCAAGCATTGTTTTGCCTAATAATTTTAATTCTTTTTTTGCAAAGAATCGCATCTTTATAGCTGGCGAAACTATCATCACGCCAACAAATGCTAAGAATGAAAGATACCAACCTACATCCCCCCACACATATTCTGGCCTAAACACGACGGTAATTGCCGCCGAAAGTGAAAGTAATACCGCAGGCCTGAAAGATCGGCCATAGTACCATGCAAGCAACGAAAGCACACTCACTATCCCAGCACGAACAATAGAAGCTGAGAAACCTGTAATCAGTAAGAATAGGACAATCACTGACAAGGACAAAATTAACTTTTGATATCTGGATATTTTTTTGAGCATAACCATCACTGCCCGTACGATGATCGTCAAGTTATAACCTGACACTGCAATTATATGAGCTAGACCAGAAACACGTAGATCAGTAATAATTTGATCCGGTATTGTTGAGCGTTGGCCTATCAATAAGCCCGCCGCGAATGAACTCAGTGGCTCTGGTAAATTATCGCGTAGTTTTTTGACAAACCGCCTCCTTAAATTGTTATACCATGTCACGTCTTTCTTGACTGTATCCAGGTTTGCAAAACTGATCCGCGCTTGGTTTGCACCGCGCGCAGGGTATAGTTTTCCATATACCTCAACACGATCACCACGAAGCACGCTAAATTCACCAAAGCCACTTACTGCCATTTGTCCTGGCAAATCTTGACCGTTGACAGAAATATGATCAGCATTGAACGCCAACTGTCCACGATCATCATATTCCGCATCATCTAGCGATGTCACATAAACGGTGATTTTCTGACCAAAATAGGATCTTAAAATCTTGATCCCGTTGTCTTGCAATACGCCCCTCTCATTTCCTAGGGCCAACGCTAAGAACATCACTGTAACCAAATTTCTAAAACCCCTATTTGTTACTACTAAATATGAAAATACGCCCAGCAATGAGAACAACAATACAAGGTTTGTGTAGCGGCTAATAAATACACCCAGAAGGAAGGCAAGACATGCAACGATCACTATGTCTGTACGTTTTACGGACATTATTAGAGAGTAGTATAGCTTTCAAACCTTGACTAGAGAAGCATATATTGTTAAAATTACCTCTGTTTTTTGCCGTAAGTCATTACGGGCCCGTAGCTCAGCCGGTTAGAGCACCTGCCTTTTAAGCAGGGTGTCATGGGTTCAAGTCCCATCGGGCCCTCCAATTAAGATTGCACTTTACAGAGGTATTTTGCCTCTGTTTTTGCTATATTTAGGTTATGGAATATATAAAGAGTATTAATGTTGGTATACGGTTTATTCTTGAGTTAACCCTGCTGTTTGTATTTGCATATTCTAGCTATCGTATATTTGATAATATTTTTGTGCGTTGGTTTCTGGCAATAGCATTACCCCTTGTAGTTGCTAGTATATGGGGATACTACGTTGCACCGAAGTCACAACATATTCTCGCTATGCCCTGGCGAAGTATAATTGTTGTTATACTTTACTCTTTAGCAACTATTTTCCTTGCTAAGGCAGGCCAAGGAAAATTAGCTGTTTACTTTATGGGTGTTTTCGCCGTCAATGAGATATTGATAATATTGTGGAAGCAGTGATGGAAATAGAACAAGGCGCTCCAGTCTCATATTCACAAAGCATCGAGATAAATGCCAGTATTCAAACTATATGGAAAATAATGACCGATATTGAAAATTGGCCAAGCTGGAATGAAGATATTAAGTCAGCTACATTAAACGGCAAACTGACAATAGGTACTACATTTACCTGGAAATCTGGGCCTGGGACTATAACTTCTACTTTAGAGGCTGTGAATAAACCTAATTTGTTAGGATGGTCGGGTAAATTATTCGGCATTAAAGCAGTACACATATGGAAAATCAAGTCTGTCAAAGGTAAATCTATAGTTACCACTGAAGAGTCTTGGAGCGGTTTATATGCATCTCTATTTAAACGGCGCAGCAAGAAAACACTCATCAAAGCAATTGACACCGGGCTAAATCGATTGAAGTCTGCTGCTGAATATTCACGAAAATAGTTGCGACAAGAAGTACGGTGACCATCCCAACCTCCATATAACGTTATCTTTGGTAAGAAGTAAGTTGCTAAAATTTATGAAAGCATTGAGGTATGCGAAAGACCCCACAAGATGATGAAGACTCAGTTAAAAAGATCTTTGGTAAGAAAGCAAGTGATATATTTTCAACCTCTCGTAATTCACGATCAAAATTAAAGTACCCAAACACTTTTTATGACAATGCAGGCCCGGAAGAAATGAAACACCTAAAAAGTTTGTTAGTTATACTGAATGACACGGAGATCGCAATGCTAGCAGAGGCTGTTGGAATAAATTTCGGTAAATCTTTTGCTGAAATCGACCGAGGCTCAATAGAGGGAGTATTAGACGAGGCTGATAGGGAAGATTTATACCGCGAATACAAAAAGCTTATTGATCAGCGGGAAAATACCTAAGACTTCATATTATTGTCACTGCTAAAAGTCTAGCTGCTCAATTTTGACACAGTTGTTTAATGACCGCCATTATGCTTTTTTCGATATTTTTCTTGGTGATAAATTTAAAAACCCACTATCTCTCGTATGTGAGTTCACCGCCAGAAAATCCGAGAACTTCATCTCCATTTTTTCCAGGAAAAACTTCCATTTTTAGCTTCTCGCCATCCAAAACCTGGAACAATACCGTCCCCTGGACACTGCCATTTTCGTTTAACGATTCAGACCCACCTCCGCCATTTGGGGCTTCGATTAATTCGTATTTAGCTACGCCACTAGCAGCATTTACATTCGCAGGATCCGGTGCATTACCTTTGACGGCAAATGCCTTGGGCGAGCCCTGATAATTACCAAAAGACACAATAATTTTACTTGGATCATTTGCGTAATAAATTATTGCCAAATGACCGACCCAGTAGCCATTAGAGCCTGTACCACCACCGCTGCCACTTGTCCCTGCATAACCATTCGTACCTTCTTTGAACCAGTTTCCGACTAGCTTTCCAGCCTGATCATAGTCGATCTTACCACTATAAGGTTTAACTTTTCGCGTACTTTTGGCTAGCATCATATCTTGCATATCCTGGCTGAAGTACGAATAAAAATCATCCGTATGTACTTTCCAAAATTCAGTTTTATACAAATCAGGGTGTATAAAACCAGGCAATGTCATCGAAAAATTGTATACCGCCGAATCGAGAGATTGTGCGCCGATTCTACCGATCTCTTGACCTGCTTTTACGGGGATACGAAGGCTTCCCTTTGAGCCATTGGGGTCGATTTTTCCTACCTCAGAGACAATTGAGTCATCTAATTTTGTAACCAAATCAAAATAGCTTACTGTTTGGCATGAATGTTGAAAGATTATCCTATATTCTGGCGGCCGCGCCTGGCCGGTATCAACCATTTCTGCCCTAGATCCGATCTCTACGATATATCCGTCTGCCATTGCATAGACCGGAAAAGCGTCTCTTTCTGAATTTTTTGGGTAAAAATATAAGTGGTCAATCGGGGTAACATGAGCACCGGCTGTTAAACCGTATGGGGAAATGCTAGAAACATCATCCATTTCCATCGGCAAATGAGACATTGCTACACGCTCATCATTGGTACAACCTTTTAGCCAAGCATTGTCACTACCACTAATGTTTTGTACAAGATTAGCGATTCTCCCACTGCCACTCTTCTTAAGAACTATAAATCCGCTCGCAATTATCACCACCAGGATGAGTACGATTATTATCCATAGATGAGCAAAGCCTGATTGATATCTTCTTTGAGTCAGCATACATCTAGATTATAAATCTAAATTAAGCATAAGTGATACTCTATTTTTTATTTCTGAGGCTGATTTTCTTCATTCTTGGCTGGCTTTGGCCTCTCGACCGCAAACAATAACAACGTTGAAACTATGCCAATAGCTAAGATTGCAATGATATTCGCCTGAACGTAATTAAAAGTGGTGGAATGTTCAAAGTTATCTGCCTTACTCAGAACTGTCACTGACCAAAAACCGGCTAGTAGACCACCGGCAAATGAAGGGATTATATGATACGGAAACCGTTTTTTGGCGGACTTTTTGGTAATAAACAATGCTAAAACTGGCGGCAAAAGCATGATGGATACTTTCGCAATGTCATCAATCGGTAAATTTGAATTTAATACAGTTCTTGCGATATTTGCCACTTCTGTAGAAGATATCTCCATCAGAGCTTTACCGACACACAGCATCATAAACACTTGAGCGCCTTTTGATCTGAAAACCAATGGTAATACCCCTACTAAGATAAAAGCCATCAAAAACACAGCCATTGCGTTCATGGTTACATTGTACAACTTTTATCTATTTTTCGAGGCCTACCAAGAAATTTGATCACCGACTGCAATCTTTTGCCTGCTAATCTCACCTTGCCCAAACTCTATGACATAAGATGCAAAACTTTTAGGGTAAAAAATAGATGGGTAACTATCTGGAGATACATTTTCTTTCACATCAATCACCTTTTTATCTGCATCCAACCAAACTATGTCAATTGAAAACTTCATATCCTTCATCCATATACCCCATCTCTCGCTTGTGTCAAACTCAAAAAGCATTGCTTGGTTGTCGCCGATACATTCTCGTCCACTTAGTCCCTTCTGTCTTGTTGCAAAATCATTGGCAAGCTCTGTTTCTATCAACTTATCATTGATTTTCATCTGTAGGTCATTGCGATATACCTTTTTGCAATCAGTTGTCGGTCTAAAAATCGTCGCCACCATGAGCCCCAAACTTATTGGTATCAATAGAAAAAGTATGATTTTCTTACGCACCGACTTTGTCTTTTCGGTTTTTTCCTTTTGCATTTCTCTCTACATATTCGATAATTTTTGTAGCGATGTCCCTTTTGGTCATCAATTCAGGTGTTTTAATACTTGCTGAAGAGTTTACTTCCAAAACTAAAGGCCCCTTACTAGAGCGCATCATGTCAACTCCACAGATAGGTAGACCCATCGCTTTGGCGGCTTTTAGCGCCGTGCGAACCTCTTCATTGGTTAACTTTACTGGCTTTCCAACGCCACCCTGGTGAGTATTCGATCGAAAGTCATCGTCAAGGCTCTGCCTTTTGATGCTAGCTACAACCCTACCGCCCACCACTAAAGCACGAATATCTTCACCGGCGGATTCTTCAATATATTCTTGGACCAAGAAGCTCACACCTTCGACATAGAATGCCTGCATAACAGCTTTTGCTGCTTTTGGCGTCTCCGCTAGTACAACACCATTTCCATGTGTACCACGAGCAACCTTAATGATTGCAGGTGCACCACCTACTTTGTCCAACACGTCTTTGTGATCAACGTTTTCTCTGGCGATAACGGTCTTTGGAATTCCAACACCATATTTGCTAAGAAGCTGATAGGAACGAAGTTTATCACGTGATCGATTGATGGCAATTGAGCTCGAAGTAGTAAACACCCCCATCATCTCAAACTGGCGAACAACCGCTGTGCCGTACTTGGTGTAGCTTTGTGCAATTCGAGGTATGATGGCATCAACTTTTTCAATCGGTTCACCTTTGTAATAAACAACCGGCTTTCCTTTTTCTATTGCAAGATAGCACTTTGTGTAGCTGATCACTTTGACCTTGTGGCCTCGCTCTTTGGCAACCTCTTTGATCCGTTTTGTCGTATAATTTGCGCCACCGCGCGATAGAATGATTATCTTCATAAAGTTTCCTCATATTCTCTTCGGCTAAGTTCAACGTTTACCATATATCTTCCTCGTAAGAATCGTCGCCCTAAAAGCAAAGGTGCTGTCATATCCGAACGATCCGTCAGAGTTATTGGTGTCTTCATCATAACACCATTAACGCTAATTTTTGTTCTGATTCTGTAGCGCATTTCCTCGGCTCCAGTTGAACTTTTCACCTTCACAACATCATAATCATGGGCTGTACATTCGGCGCTCTTGCCCAAAGTCTTACCATGACCTTCCAACATCGTAAAACGTAGTACTTTCTGGCCGTTTTCTTCTACTTCTTGAATATCTTTTGCGTGAATAGCCGATTGATATGCACCGGTATCAATCTTTGCAAAAATATCTTTGATCTTGAATTCAGGTAGATTAACATGCGTGTATCTACCTAAGATCTTTAAGCGATTGGGTTGTTTTTGCCTCTTATATGTAGAATAGATTCTTTCTTTGATAAAATTTCCAAATTCTTGCATCTTTTTTGATGTTTCATGCCCAGAAACAATCTGAGAACCCTGATTTACTTCGAGTACGTAGAGCACTGAGTCATTCGACGGCATGATATCAACCCCAGCAACTGCATTCCCGGTAGCCAGTGCTGCCTTTTTGGCTGAGCTGATTATTTCTTCGCTAAGATTGTCTAGCCCTCTGTATTCGCTTTCAGCTCCTTTAGAAGTGTTATTAAGGTGGCTTCCCTTGACCGAATGTCGATAGATGCCTCCACGTACCTCATATCCATAGACCCAAATTCTATAGTCGCCTTCATTCTGGATAAATGCTTGTAGCATCCACGCTTTCGGATAACTCTCTAATTTATTCCTAACTTCTCGATACGTCTTGCACAGATAGTTGTCATCACCCTTCTCTCCATGAATAGGCTTGAGGACATATGGTCCCTTACCGATCAAATCAAGAACAACTTCCTCGTCTGGAAGAATTACTGATGATATTGTGGGTATGTATCTTAGCCCCGTCGCCCAGAGCCTATACATTTGCGGCAATTTGCTAATTCCCATGTTTAAAATCGCATGATCTTCAAATGGAATACCCTTGGCTTGCAGATACACAGCCAGCGCCCCAGCTCTTTCTGGCATGCCCTCCCAAGACTTAAAATATACAAAGGAAGCATCATCAAATAGCTTGGCACCATCCTGTCCACAAACACTCGCTTCACCGTTTTTGTCGCAAACGAATAGTAAATCTTCTAGTGCAACATTTCGATAATCTGCATCTGGCAAAACATCGGCAGAAATTAATTTATTCGTAAAACCAGCAAACTTTACAGATTTTGCGCCTGTATTTTTTCGGAAAACAAAATATACAACTGGCTTACTTTGATTCATTAATTTTCTCCATCACAAAATCTGAAAAAACTTCTAATTTTTTATCAATATTAGATCCAGTTTCAATTTGCGGGCTTTTGTTGACTTCAAGAACATATGGTTTTCCGGTGTTAGAATCGATGATAATGTCTACGCCGCCAAGCTCAAGACGACCAACTGCTTCTGCGGCCTTGACCGCTAAATCTAAGATCAATTTATCCATGTCTTTAAGATCAATCAGGCGCCCTTCGCCACCTTTTGAAGTGTTGTTGACATGAGTATCATCAGATACTCGACTTCGCTTGATCGCTAATCTCGGCTTTCCACCAAAAACTAAAATCCGATAATCAAATTCATTTGGTATGAACTGTTGCAAAACGAAAGATCCGTCAGGAACAGCCTCCATAGCGTCGATAAGATCTTGTTCAGATTTTATAAGCCAGTTGTCACTACCCATTGAGCCATTGATTACTTTTGCGATAAACGGGAACGAAAAGGGCAACTTTCCCTTTTTTAATGCTCGGCGGATATGTTTGTGGCGCATAAATACAGAATCTGGTAGCGGTATATCTTTATCGCTCATTAGTACAAATTCGCCAAGTTTAGTTAAGGGCAAATAACGGCTTATCTCTGGGTTGATAACCGGTATCCCGTGACGGTTGAGATATGTGCATATCGCCATTGCAATCTCTGGGTTAATCCGCCAATTGGCAATATATAGCGCACTTAAATTCTTTAAGTTTTCTCCGGTTATTGCGTCACGAATGTAGAGTCGATTGTTCTTGATCTTTATTTTTACATCCATGATGCCCACTTTTTTAGCACTGTATCCCTTTGGGCCAAAAACCGAATCAAGTAAATTCAATAGTTGATCGGTCTTATAGCCGATCCATCTGCTCTTCCTGAAACCGTATAATATTCCGATCTGTTTCATGCCCACGCCCTTTCGATGATTATTCTTTGCCTAAATACTATGCAAGTGGTTCTGGCGTTAATACATACGAGAGTTTATCTAAAAGATGAACTATTCCGTTCAGGGCATTTGACAGCTGTTCTGTATCAGTTGAATCACCCGTCGTCATAAATTCAGCAAATTTCGATTCTAATGTATCTAATGCATTTCTAACATCTTCGTCCGTAGCATCGTGCATCTTTAAGAAAGCAATCATCATCTCTACAAGTTCAGCCTGTCTAGATGCATAGTCATCTGACTTTTTAGCTTTTGTTTCCGGCATATTTGGGTTTACAAAGTGTCGCGTTATCGTCAATGCCGAACCTGCAACTGTTCTTAGAATCTTGGCAGGTGTTCGCAAATCAGTGTTATCTGGCCCAGGGCAAAAAACTTTTGACTTTTCCGCATCTGTGCTAAAACCTTTACCCGAATTTGCTCCTGCTCTCCTTCCTACACCTAGGAATAATCCTTCGCAAATTTCAAAACCTGTAAGAGTTGTAACTGCCTCAAATACAGCATCAGTATTTAGTTGTCGTTCTAGTTCAGGCTGTACAGGGTAGCCTTCTTTGGATGGATCATGTGTCATAATGTATATATACTATCACATTATTGTATTTTTGTCTAGTGTTTTACGGATGAAACTCTCATATATGAGAATACGATTACCGCTATCAAAATTAGCAAAATTACCACTATCATCGTAATAAACCCACCTTGAGATGACCTTTTTTGCATACTTAGAGATAAGTATTGTCCAAAAACGTTTCCAGCACAAGCATTTTATAAGCTCTTATCGAGGTCTTGTGCTTCTTTGAGAAAGGTTTTTCGAATTTCTGAAACGTAAGGGTTCCCTTGTTGAATTGTCTTGAAGAGCTCTTCACTGTGGTGTGATTCTAGCTCGGCAAGGTCGAGTAACTTCTTAAATGATGGTGTATGTAGTGAAACATCATGAACTCCAGTCTTCAATAGCGCCCTAGCTAGAAAGAATGTTAGGCCTTGGGCATAGGCCATTTCTTTATCATGCTCCTCGGGTGTCTTTTCAACTACCGCCAAACCCTCTGAGATTACGAAATCTTTGATTTTTGCGTAGCTATTGGAGTCTGAAACACTTGGGCACATGATAACTACATGCCCCCAGTAAGATTTCTCTGCGGATTGTGGGCCAAAAAGAGGATGAGTTACAACTCTTTTCTGACCTGGCAATAATTCATCAAGTAGTTGTACGGGTTCTGTTTTTACAGATGAAATATCAACTATTGTAGTATCTTTTGTGATCAATGGTTTAAGCTGTGGCAATACCTTGCGATATGCATCAATGGGGATTGCTAAAATAATAAATGCACATCGAGAAATTTCTTCTAATGATGCATCGTAAGTTTTTTCAGGCTTGTCGAATGGATCATGAACTAATACCTTGAATCTTTTAGTTAATTTTCGCACTAAGAAGGATCCGAAACTACCATTTCCTATTATGCCGATCGTATTTTTCATAGTTCTGTTCAGTATAACCTAATGGCCAAAGATTGAACGTTTTTCGTTTGCCGAAAATTCTTTGAGTAATTCTTGCTGTTTCTTTGATAGTTTCGTAGGTGTATCGACAATTATTGTGACAATATGAGCTCCACGAGTGTCTCCTCTTGGGTGTTTCACGCCGTGACCAGAAAGCTTGAAGTCGGTTCCGCTCTGTGTTCCTGCGGGGACTTTCATCCTGACTTTGCCGTCAACGGTCTCGACGTCGATTTCTGTACCAAGTGTGGCGCTGATCATATCGATATGTTGACTAGATAATATGAGATCGCCCTCTCTCGTGAAATGCTTATGGGCTCGGACGCGAACATGAACATACAGATCACCTTTTGGGCCATTCGCTATGGCCTCGCCGTGTTCTCGCAATCGAATAGTGGCACCATCATCAATACCTGAAGGTACTTTTAGGGTGATAGATTGACTGCGCTTTTCAGTTCCCTTGCCGTGACAAACTGTACAAAGCTTTTCAGGGATCTTGCCTCGACCTTTGCACTCTGGGCAAACAGTCTGTTGCTGAATATTCCCAAAGACTGTACGCATCGCTGTAATTACTTGACCTTGGCCTTTGCATGTTTCACAAGTCTTAAGATCGTGCCCCGGCTCCGCAGTTGTGCCTTTGCAATGTGAGCAAGAGTCTTCAAGATTCAAGTTGAGCTCTACTTCAGTGCCGAAGACAGCTTGCTCAAAGCTCAAGTCAATGGAAGTTTCAACATCTCTACCACGAGCGTTTCGGCTACTTCGCCGTGAATCACCACCAAAAAAGTTTCCAAAAATGTCACCGAGACCTAAATCGCCAAAGTCGAAATGGAAATCTTGTCCTGAACCACCATAGCCAGCGAACGGATTGCCGCCATATGATCCGCCCCCACTTCCACCTACGCCTGCATGGCCAAATTGGTCATAGCGTTGGCGTTTGGATGGGTCTTTTAGGACTTCATATGCCTCATTTACCTCTTTGAACTTTGCTTCATCACCACCTTCCTTGTCGGGGTGCAGCTCAATGGCCTTTCTGCGAAAAGCTTTCTTTATTTCATCATCTGAGGCAGTCTTAGAAACGCCTAAAACTTCATAATAATCTCTTTTTGACATGCATATATTTTAGCACTCTACCCCATTTGAGTGCTAGTGTGATATATGCGTTATCTTACGAATGATGTAGTTCGGTGTGCTGTTTATTTATACCGTTTTTAATATTTCTAAATCCCATTGACCGAAAATATTGCTCAGCCATACCAGCTCGGTTACCGCTCCGGCAATAGATTATAATCTCATCATCCTTATCAAAATTGGCAGTTATCTCTTCAAAGTCGTGCTGGAATCTGCTTATTGGCAGATTGACCGCACCTTTTACGTGCCCGGTTAGAAATTCGATCTGCTCCCTAACATCAATAATACGTTTCATGTATATATTTTAGCTTATTTAGTATTCACCCTTCGCGTGTTGATCGACTAGTCCACCCATATAATCAGCCCAGTAGATTTTTTCTCCATCTAGAAATATTGTTTCATGGCCATGGTACGAAGTTATGTCACCATCCGCTACATTTCTATATTCAAAGCTACCTGACTTAAAACTTTTTGGGCCCCTACTAAAACCATTCACCGGTGCCTTTTGTAGACTCTTTCGCAAAAAATCGTAGACTTCATGGACATTTAAAGTTTTGTCAGTTATTGCACCGTAATATAAACACATCCAGACTGGCTCTCCGTTTAAACGCACAATCTGCCTACCTCCGTAAGGTTCTCCACCGAAGAAATTATCATGCATTGACCATTTTCCATCCACATACTCAATCGTGCTTGAACCATCGCTTCCACGTTTGATCACTGCGGTCCCGTCGGCGTGTGGTTTATCGGCTTTATTCAGAAACATCCGTAGTTCTTCATTATTAATCATTACTTATACCTACTTTCTGGTAAAAGCACAGCTTGTAGCCATCCGGGTCTTTAATGACAAATTCGCGGTTGCCCCACTCCCAGGTGCGGGGTTCACTCGATGGCTTAAGGCCAAGCTTGAGAACTTCTTTATGCTTCATGTCTACGTCTTCAACTTGTATGTATACATACATACCGAAACCCTTTGGCTTTGCCAGAGCGTCTTTAGAAAAATCATCTTCGTCACGTAGAGTTACAAGCATTATTTCAATGTCGCCGAGTCTTACCACTGCATGTCGCTCATTGACCCCACCAACCTCAAAACCAAGTTTTTTATAGAACTTGTAGCTTAATGTTGCATCCGCCACCCAAAATACTAAACTCGTTATTTTCATTTAGTTCGTAAACCTTACTTCCACCGGCTCTTTTGGTAGTTCACCCCCCTCAATCAGAATTCGTATTAGCCCTTTGATTTCGGGAGCATCGGGGTAGAATGGCATCTCGCTAGACATCAAATCATCCCATTTGATCCACATAGGCTGATAGGTGTTTTCGCCTTTTAAATTATCAGCTGCTTCTTCTGATGAACCATCAAGTATAGGTTCCCCTGAAACATAATGACACCATATAAATGTAGTCTTCTCTCCTGCAGCATAATAGCCGAACGCAATTTCCCTAATTGGTTCAATTTTTAAGCTGGACTCTTCGCGAACTTCACGGATCACAGCGTCATTTACGTCCTCATCGTCTTCTATACCACCACCAACCAAGGTGTAATAGCGCTCACCAAATTTATTCCGAAGCATTAC